>JAJECZ010000302.1 GCA_022821735.1 Alphaproteobacteria bacterium
GTGATCCACTCCGGCTGGTGGGAGCCGGACGACCCCTGGGTGCTGTCGGGCAAGGACCCCATGCTGGCGACCTCGACCCGGATCTGGGGCTACCAGACCAATTACGGCTCCTATTGCCAGTTCGCGAAGGCTCAGGCGCACCAGTGCCAGCCGCGCCCGAAACACCTGAGCTGGGAGCAGTCGGGATGCTACCTGCTCTGCGCCTCGACCGCCTACCGGATGCTGATGGGCTGGCCGCCGCACACGGTCGAGCCGGGCGATGCGGTGCTCGTCTGGGGCGCGTCCGGCGGCCTCGGCGCGATGGCGCTGCAGATCACCGCTGCACTCGGCGGCCGGCCGGTCGCTGTCATCTCCGACGATGCGAAGCGCGACTGGTGCATGGAGATGGGCGCAGTCGGCGTCATCAACCGCACCGCCTTCGACCATTGGGGGCCGATGCCCGATACGACCGACGGCGCCGCCTACGGCGCCTGGGCGAAGGGCGCCCGCGCCTTCGGCGGCGCAATCTGGGAGGCGCTCGGCGAGCGCGCGAGCCCGAAGATCGTGTTCGAGCATCCGGGCGAGGCCACCCTGCCGACTTCGGAGTTCGTCTGCGACACCGGCGGCATGATCGTCATCTGCGCCGGCACCACCGGCTACAATGTGACCCTGGACCTGCGCTACCACTGGATGCGGCAGAAGCGCTTCCAGGGCAGCCACCTCTCCAATGACGAGCAGGCGGCAGCGGTCAACCAATTGGTCATCGACGGCAAGATCGACCCTTGCCTTTCGGAGGTGTTCGATTTCGACGACCTCGGCCACGCCCACCAGTTGATGCACGAAAACCGCCACGCCGCCGGGCAGATGGCCGTGCTGGTCAATGCCACCGAACGCGGCCAGGGCGCTTCATGATCATCGAGGCGCTGGTCGTTTTCGGCGCGCTGGCGCTGGTCGCCGGTTTGAAAATCTGGCTGACCTGGCGGCGCATCAAGGCGGCGAGGCCGATGAAGGAACTGCCGCCCGACGACAGCGAGGCGCCGCTTCAGCGCCGATAGACGAAGAATGTCGCTGCGTGCTGGATGGCCGCCTGCGGCAGGGCCGTGACAGGTCCCGCCGTGTCGGTCAGGGTCCAGAGGCCGGCCCCGGTCAGGGCGTCGATCTTCGCCTGGAAACCGCCCTCCGAGAGCGCGGCTTCCGTGCAGCAGAAGATGAACACGCCGCCCTTGGCCGTCACGCGAACGAGTTCGTCGAGCGATTCCGGCGGCGCATGGCCGGGAGTGAAGACGCCGGTGCAGACGACCGCCTTAAATGCGCCGTCGTCGAAGTCCAGCGTCTCGCCTAGGACCCGCTGGCGTAGGTCCCGATAAACGCCCTTGCGCCCGGCGGCCCGCAGCATGCCGTCGGAAAGGTCTATGCCTGTGAGATTGGCGTATCCGAGGCGCGCGAGCGCCGCCCCGATGATGCCGCTGCCGCAGCCGGCATCCAGCACCGGCGTTTCGCCCGGCGCTACATGGCGTCCGAACAGGCCCGCCGCCACGGGCGCATAGGCGTAGCCGCCCGACGAGACATCGGCGTCGTAGCTCTCCGCCCAGTCGTCGTAAATGCGCTGGTTTTCCGCCGTGGACCCGGCGCTGTATACCCGCTCCAGCCATTGGTCGAGTTCGCTCACTGTCTTCCCCACTTCCGTTCCTCTCGACCAAGCATACACTGCCCTGCCCGTTCAAGGACGCCTCCCGCATGGCCGATACCGACATCCTCCTCCAGGAAGACCGCGGTAGTACCCGCATCCTGACCCTCAACCGGCCGCGCAGGCTGAACGCGCTGAACGGCGCCCTGGTCGATGCGATCTGCGAAGCGGTCAGGCGGGCGCATGGCGATGAAGCGGTGGCGTGCATCGTCGTGCAGGGCAATGAACGCGCGTTTTCCGCCGGCGCCGACATGAAGGAAGCCGCGGACCATGCCGGCGAAGGCCCGCGCGCCGCCCGGGACCGGGCGGAGGCCGGGGCGGCGGTCTACGAGTTGGGCCGGCTGACGGACAAGCCGTTGATCGCGGCGGTGCGCGGCTATGCGCTCGGCGGCGGCTGCAATCTTGCCATTGCCTGCGACCTCGCGGTAGCGGGCGCAAGTGCCGTGCTCGGCTATCCGGAGGTCAGGCGCGGGCTGGCCGCCACCATGGTCACGCCCGGCCTCGCGCATCGTATCGGGCCGAAGGCAGCATTCGAACTGCTGACGCTCGCCGAGGATGTCTCCGCGAACCGGGCGCTGGAGCTCGGGATGATCAACCGGGTCGTCCCGGACGGGAAGGTTCTCGACGAGGCGCTGGCTATGGCGGAAGCCCTGGCCGGTTTCGACCGGGAGGCGGTGCGAGCAACCAAGCGGGTGCTCCAGCGCTCGCTCGACATGCCGCTCGCGGACGCGCTGTCGGCGGCGCGCGAAACCATGCTCACCATGCGCAGGGGGATGGTGCCGCCGGAGTGAATTGAACACTCGACCCCACCCTTACCAAGGGTGTGCTCTACCCCTGAGCTACGGCGGCCCGCCGGGCGGGTCTATGCCACAGGGAACGCCGGGAGGGCAAGCGCGCATGACCGCGTCCGACGACAAGGAAGCGAAAGAGGAGAAGCAGCGGCGCCTGGTCGAGGCGCTGCGGCAGAACCTTCGTCGCCGCAAAGCGCAGCAGCGCGAGGAAGGCGCTAAATCGGCCGAAACGCCCGAGAGCGTTGCCGAACGGGACTGCTAAAGCTACAAGCGACCCCCGAAAGGCCACGGCAGCGAAACCGGGCTGTCGATCAGCGCTCGATCCGTGAAGAGGGCTCCACTCGTGCTCGAAACCGGCGCCAGAGCCTACCGAATTCGCGGCGGCAGACCGTTGAACGGCGCAATCCGCGCCCAGACGGCCAAGAACGCCGTGAGCAAGCAGCTTGTCGCGTCCCTGCTGACGGCCGAGCCTTGTCGTCTTCTCGACGTTCCCGACATTTCGGAAATCGAACTGGCGCTCGGCATGCTGATGGAGATCGGCGCAACCGTCTCGCGCGACGGGTCCGGCGCCATCGACATCCAGACCGCCGATATCGCTTCGACCGCAATCGGACAGCGTTATTCCGGCGTCAACCGTCTGCCCGTGCTGCTGATCGCCCCGCTCCTGCACCGGGCGGGCGTGGCGCGCGTGCCCGTGGTGGGCGGGGACCATATCGGCGAGCGGCCGATAGACTTCCATGTCGCGCTGCTGGAGCAGATGGGCGCACGCATCGACGCCGACCGGGACGGCTATACCGCCAAGGCCGACAGGCTCAGGGGCGCCGTCATCCACCTGCCCTATCCGAGCGTCGGGGCGACCGAGAACGCGATCCAGGCCGCCTGCCTCGCCGACGGCACCACCGTGATTCACAATGCGGCCATCGAGCCGGAGATCGTCGACACGGTCCTCTTCCTCCAGAAGATGGGCGCGCTCATACAGATCGAGACCGACCGGAAGATTGTCATAGAAGGCGTGGACAGGCTTTCCGGAACGACCCATCGGCCGATTGCGGACCGCATCGAAGTGGCGTCCTTCGCCATGGCAGCAGTTGCAACCGGTGGCCGGGTCCGTATTGCCGGCGCGGACCAACGGACCATGGTGACGTTCCTCAACGTGCTGCGGAAAGTCGGCGGCGGCTTCGAGATCGTGGACGACGCCATCACCTTCTTCCGCGCCGGCGACGCGTTGCGGCCGATCCATATCGAGACGGATGTGCATCCGGGCTTCATGACCGACTGGCAGCAGCCGATGGTAACCCTGCTGACCCAGGCTGAAGGCGTCTCGGTCCTGCATGAGACGGTCTATGAGAACCGCTTCGGCTACACCCGGACCCTGAACGACATGGGCGCCAACATCGCGCTTTCCACGGCCTGCCTGGGCGGCAAGCCCTGCCGTTTCCGGGAACGGAACTTTCCGCACAGCGCGGTCGTGCAGGGCGCAACGCCACTTGTCGGACGGCGGATCGAGGTGCCGGACCTGCGTGCCGGCTTCGCCTATCTGCTCGCTGCCCTCATCGCCGAAGGGCAAAGCGAGGTTCTCGGGGCCCGCTTCATCGAACGGGGCTATGCGGACATTCCGGGACGGCTGGCGAGCATCGGCGCGGACATCGACGTCGTGCCGTCCCTGGAAAGCGATCTGGCGGCGCAATGAGCGAGCGGCTGAAGCTCCGCGCAACATCCGTCGAAGAGTTGCAGGTGATCGCGGCGTGCGTGCAGGACGCGATCGCGCCGCTGTCCGACATGACATGGATGCGCGACCAAGACCGGTTCGCACTCGTGCTGAACCGGTTCCGGTGGGAATGCGCGGGTGATACGCCCCCCTTCGAGCGCACGCACACAATGCTGTCCTTCCAGAATGTGCAGGCCGTCCGCACGAAGAATGTGGACCGGGACCGGCCGGACGAGCCGCTCAACCTGTTGACGCTGACGGCGAGTGAAGACACTGCCGTCGATCTCGCGTTTGCCGGCGGCGCCACCGTGCGGATCGAAAGCAAGCCCCTCGATTGCGTCCTGGACGATCTCGGCGAGCCCTGGCCCACAGTCTGGCGGCCCGACCACGGCAATGGCGGGGACGGAAAATGACCGGTCCTCTCGTGCTGGCTCTGCCAAAGGGGCGCATTCTTTCCGAAGCGATGCCCCTGGTCCGCGGAGCCGGGATCGAACCGGAGCCGAGCTTCGACGACCCGGACGACCGCCGGCTCCGTTTCCGGACAAACCTGCCCGGCGTGTCCATCGTCCGCGTCCGTTCGTTCGATGTTGCCACCTTCGTCGCATTCGGCGCAGCAGCGATCGGCATTGCGGGGCGCGACGTGATCATGGAGTTCGGCTATGACGAACTCTATGCGCCGCTCGACCTCGGCATCGGGCACTGCCGCCTGGCGGTCGCCGAGCCTGCGGCCATGGTCGCGAATGACGATCCCCGGCGCTGGAGCCAGATCCGGATCGCGACCAAATATCCCGAAATCACCAAACGCCACTTCGCGGCGCGCGGCGTGCAGGCGCAATGCATCAAGCTCAACGGCGCCATGGAACTCGCACCTTCGCTCGGACTGTGCCGACGCATCGTGGACCTCGTTTCCTCCGGCGCGACGCTCAGGGCCAACGGCCTGGTCGAGGTCGAGCATATCGCCGACATCACCTCCTGCCTGATCGTCAACCGCACCGCGCTCAAGACCCGGACGGCGGAGTTGCAGGGCTGGATCGAGCGCTTTCGGGAGGCGTCCCTTGCCCAGGCGGCTTGACACCCGCGACGCCGGCTTCGCGTGCGATTTCGAGGCGCTGATACGCTCGGAGCGCGCAGGTGCGGAAGATGTCGATGCAGCCGTCGCGGCCATTCTCGCCGATGTCCGCGCCCGGGGCGACGAGGCCGTTGCCGAATACACCGAACGCTTCGACGGCGTGACCGGCCCGTTGCGCATCCCGATCGAAACGCTGGACCGGGCGCTTGCGGAAACGCCGGGGCCGGCGCGCGAGGCGCTGGAGTTGGCGAAATCGCGGATCGGGGCGTTCCACCGGGCGCAGATGCCGACGGACCTCGACTACCGCGACGCGCAGGGAGTGCGCCTGGGCCTGCGCTGGACGCCGGTCGAGGCGGTCGGCCTGTATGTTCCCGGCGGCTCCGCGGCCTACCCGAGCTCGGTATTGATGAATGCAACCCCGGCGCGGGTTGCCGGCGTCACGCGGCTCGCCATGACGGTGCCGACGCCGGCGGGCGCGTTCGACCCTCTGGTGTTTGCGGCCGCGCGGCTCGCCGGCATAGAGGAAGTTTACAGGATCGGCGGGGCGCAGGCGGTGGGCGCGCTGGCATTCGGAACGGCGAACATTCCGCCGGTAGACAAGATCGTCGGGCCCGGAAATGTGTGGGTTGCAACCGCCAAGCGCCAGGTGTTCGGGCATGTCGGCATCGACACTATAGCCGGCCCTTCGGAGGTGCTTATCGTCGCGGACGGCGGTTGCCCGGCGTCCTGGATCGCCGCCGACCTGCTGGCGCAGGCGGAGCATGACGAAGCCGCGCAGAGCATTCTTATTGCGCTGTCGCACGACTATGCCGATGCAGTCGAAACGGAAATCGGGTGTCACCTGGAAACCCTGCCGCGCGCGGCGACCGCGCAGGCGAGCTGGGAGCGTCACGGAGCCTGCATCATTGTCCGCGACCTCGACGAAGCGCCCGCGCTGGTCGACGCAATTGCGCCGGAGCATCTCCAGCTGGCAGTCGCCGATCCCGAGGCGCTGGCGGCGCGGGTGCGTCATGCCGGCGCCATCTTTCTGGGCGCCCTCACGCCCGAGGCTGTCGGCGACTATGTCGGCGGGCCGAACCATGTCCTGCCGACCTCGCGCACGGCGCGCTTCGCTTCCGGGCTCGGCGTCATGGACTTCATGAAGCGCACGACCCTGCTCGGCTGCGGCCCGGACTCACTGGCGGCCCTAGGCCCGGCCGCTGCCGCACTCGCGGCCGCCGAGGGACTGGACGCCCACGGCCTGTCGGTCTCTCTTCGGCTCGATGGCTGACAGCGGGGCGGACAACCGGTTCCAGATTGCTTCGATCAGCCTCGACGAGCGGCTCGTCCTGCGGCGAACGCCGGAGATCGAGCAGGAACGCGCCGTAGCGATCTTCGACCTGGTTGAAAACAACCGGTTCCGCCTCCTGGAGGGTCCCTCCGGTCCTTATGCGCTGCATCTGGCGGTCGTCGAGCGGCGGTTGAATCTGCAGATTGCAGCGCCCGACCGTTCGCCTCCGCTTGAGATAACCGTGTCGCTCGGGGGCTTCCGGCGCATCGTCAAAGACTATCTCGTTGTGTGCGACAGCTACTATGAAGCGATCAAACGTCTGTCGCCCTCCCAGATCGAAGCCATCGACATAGGGCGGCGCGCCCTGCACGACGAAGGCGCGGACAAGCTGCAACAGGTGCTCGCCGCTCACGTCGAACTGGACCACGACACGGCCCGGCGACTGTTCACCCTTCTCTGCGTTCTGCACTTCCGGGCCCGGTCCGAATGAACGGCTCGCCCCGCAGCCTGCTCTTCGCGTGCACGCGGAATGCGGTCCGCTCGCCTATGGCGGAGGCGCTCGCCAGACGCTGGCTGGGCTCGGCGGTTTTCATTGATTCGGCAGGAGTGGTACCCGCCCCCGTCAACCCGTTCGCGGTTGCCGTCATGGACGAAATCGGCCTCGACATTCGCGGCCATCATGCGAGGACGTTCGACGAACTCTCAGTACGCTCTTTCGATCTGATCGTCGCTTTGTCGGCAAACGCATATCGGGAGGCCAAGTCGTATGCAGCGGGACCGCGAACAACGGTCGAGTATTGGGACGTCGCGGACCCGACGCTGAGCGAAGGGTCGCGGGAACAGCGCCTCGTCGCCTTCCGCTTGGCGCGCGACGATATAGAGACGCGCACACGTCAGCGCTTCCCCAAGGCGTCCCGCCTGGGCTAACACCTTTCCATGGCTTCGCTCGTGCTTGCCTCTGCTTCGCCTCGCCGGCTCGAATTGCTCCGCCGTATCGGCATCGAACCGGACCGAATCGCGCCGATGGAGATCGACGAAACGCCGCGCCCAGTAGAGTTGCCGCGAGACCTCGCCATGCGGCTCGCCGGAGAGAAATGCGCAGCGGCGTCGAAACGCTTTCCGGAAAGCTATGTGCTCGCTGCGGACACAGTGGTCGCCTGCGGGCGCCGGGTGCTGGGCAAGGCGCAGAATGTCGAGCAGGCGCGGCGCTTCCTGACGATGCTTTCCGGCCGCCGCCACCGCGTATGGGGGGGAATCGCGATTCGGGCTCCGGACGGGCGCCGGGCAGACCGGACGGTGATGACGCATGTGGCGTTCAAACGGCTGGAGACGCGCGAGATCGAAAGCTATCTCGACTGCGGCGAATGGCGGGACAAGGCCGGCGCCTACGGCATCCAGGGCCGGGCAGGTGGTTTCGTTAAGGCGATTACCGGCTCCTACCCGAATGTCGTGGGTCTCGCCCTCTACGAAGTGCGGTCGCTGCTTGCCGGCCTCGGCTATCCCGTACCGTGAACCGGGCCCTGCTGACTGAAGCGCCCTGGGGCCGGACGGCTGCGTTGCTGGCCGGCGGCACCGTGGCGGAACTGCGATTGGAGCATCCAGCCGACGAAATGGGTTCTATCTGGCGTGGCCGAGTGCTTCGCGTGGAGCCGGGATTGGGCGCGTTCGTCGACCTGGGAGACGACGGAACCGGCTTGCTTGCAGGAGGTAAGCCGCCTCAGGAAGGTTCCTCGCTCCTGGTTCAGGCGACCCGGCCCTCGGCCGGCGGCAAGGGACCTGCCCTCGGCAGGGCTCCGAGGCTTGCCGGCCGCTATCTCGTCTATACACCCCGGAATCCCGGCGTCGCCGCGTCGAAACGGCTTCCCGACGACGGAACCCGCGCCCGGCTGCAGGGCCTCGCGCGCCGGCTTGTCGGGCCTTTCGAGGGGGTGGTCGTGCGCGCCGCGGCTGCTGACGCGGCTGATACAGCCTTTGCGAGGGAATTGGACATGCTTCGGGCGTGTTGGCAGCGCATCGAAGCCGCTTCGGACGAGGCGCCGGCCCTCTTGTGGAGGGAGGCCGACCCACTTCAGGCTTTCCTTCGGGACCGGCTTGCTCCCGGCGGCACAGTGCTTGCGGACCGCAGGCTGCGTCCTTACGCGGAACGCATGGGTCTGCCCGACGCGCGGATCGAGCTATTGGAGGAACCGGGCTGGCAGGCTTTCGACCTCGAAGACGCAATCCAGCGGGCGCTGGAGCCGGTGGTGGCGCTGGCCGGCGGCGGAAGCATCTCCGTTGAAGAAACGCGGGCTGCGGTTGTAATCGACGTGGACGGCGGCGGGCGGAAAGATGCGCTGGCGCTCAACCTGGAAGCCGCGGAGGCAGTTGCACGGGAGATCCAACTGCGAGGTCTTGGGGGCCTTGTGCTAATCGATTTCGTCGATCTCGACCGCGCGGCCGAGCGTCGGCGGGTCGATCGCCGACTTGCCGACGGATTTGCCGGCGACCCGGCGGCGCGGCAGCAATTGCCGTTCTCACCGCTCGGGGTGGTAGAGATGACCCGCCAGCGTCTCAGAGTCCCGCTTGCCGAGCAATGGGCGCTGCGCCGGAGGTAGCTATGGCAAAAGAGCCCGTTAAACTTCGTCCTTTCGGTTCCTGCCCGATCTGCGGGCGGCCTGCCGTCGAGGCGGTGCGCCCGTTCTGCTCACCTAATTGCCGCCACCTGGATCTCGGTCGCTGGCTGACAGAAGGCTACGTCATCCAGAGCGGCGGCGGTCTGGGAGAAGCGGCGGACGACAAGGACGGTTGACGGCGCCCGGCGGCCGCAAATGCCGCAAAATCGCGCATTGCACGACGCTTACCGCCTTCTTTCGTTGCCTGTCCTGGTTTAGAAAGCGCTTCTCATGAGTACCCCTCCTATCGGCCATAACGCAGCAATCGCTGCGCTCCGGGATGTGTTCGGAGACCGGCTTTCCACTTCCGAAGCGGTCCGGGAGCAACATGCCCGGGGCGAGGACTATTTCCCGCTCGCACCGCCGGACGCCGTGGTTTTTGCGCTGACGACG
Organism: Alphaproteobacteria bacterium; assembly: GCA_022821735.1. GTDB lineage: Bacteria > Pseudomonadota > Alphaproteobacteria > Bin95 > Bin95 > Bin95. The sequence goes on from JAJECZ010000302.1 coordinate 9,549, forward strand.
GAGGAGGTCAGCGCTGCGCACCGCATCTGCACCGAGTTCGGCCTGCCGATCATCCCCTTCGGAACCGGCACATCGCTCGAAGGGCATGTCAGCGCGGTCGAAGGCGGTCTTTCCATAGACCTCAGCCGCATGAACGAGGTGCTGGAGGTCAACGCGGAAGACAGCGACTGCCAGGTCCAGGCAGGCGTTACCCGCAAACAGCTGAACGAGTATCTGCGCGACACCGGATTGTTTTTCCCCATCGACCCGGGCGCCGACGCGTCGCTTGGCGGAATGGCGGCGACGGGCGCTTCGGGCACCAACGCGGTGCGTTACGGCACAATGAGCGAAAACATCCTCGGGCTGACCGCAGTCATGCCCGACGGCGAAATTGTCCAGACCGGCGGCCGGGCGCGCAAGTCCTCCGCCGGTTACGACCTCACGCGCTTGTTTGTCGGTTCCGAAGGCACGCTCTGCACCATTACCGAGGTGCGCCTCAAGCTGTACGGCATCCCGGAGAGCATAGCTTCGGCGGTCTGCCAGTTCCCCAGCCTGGAGGCAGCCGTCGACACCGTAACGCTCACCATGCAATCCGGGGTTCCGGTGGCGCGTATCGAGCTACTGGACGATACGCAGATGGACGCCTGCATCCGCTATTCGGACCTGGAGGATTTCGAGGTCAGGCCCACCCTGTTCTTCGAGTTCCACGGCTCCCCGGCCGGAACGGCGGAACAGGCGGAGACTGTCCAGGAAATCGCCGCCGAACTCGGAGGCAGCGCCTTCCGCTGGACGCAAAGCCAGGAAGAGCGCAACAAGCTCTGGCAGGCCCGCCACGATGTCTACTACGCGTGCATGGCGTTGAGGCCGGGGTGCCGGGCTTGGTCCACCGATGT
>JAJECZ010000353.1 GCA_022821735.1 Alphaproteobacteria bacterium
CGCCGGCTCGGCTGCCGCGCTCTGGGCGGAGCTGAAGTCGGCCAGCAAGCGCAAGGCGCCGATCGTGCTGTTCAACTGGACGCCGAACTTCATCGAGGCGCTCTACGAGGGCAAGTTCGTGGAATTTCCGACCTATGAAGAGGCCTGCCGCAAGGATCCCAGTTGGGGCCTGAACCCGGACAAGGCCTATGACTGCGGCAACCCGAAGGACGGCTATCTGAAACTCGGCGTCTGGAAGGATTTCCCGGAGAAATGGCCGAAGGCCTACAAGGTGTTGCAGAAGATGAGCTTCTCGAACCTCGACATTGCCGTGATGGCCAAGCTGGTCGACGTGGACAAGATGGAGGCGGATGCAGCAGCGGACAAGTGGATGGAGGACAACAAGGCCAAGTGGGAGTCCTGGGTGGCCGCGGCCACGATGTAAAGCCCGGCCCCAGCTCGATACTGCGAAGGGCCCGCCGGTGATGGCGGGCCCTTTTTTCGTGTGCCTGTGCCCCGGGGCGGTCACGTTGGCCGAGGTCTGGACAGGTTTGCCCACAAAGGCCATGACCGGCGCGCCGATGGTCATGGCGCTTCAACCTGACGGGACACTGGATCATGACGGTACTCCTGGAGACCCGCTCCGATTTCACGCTTGAAACCGCCCGGCGGGTGGCATGGGAGGGCGAACGCGTCGAACTCGGCGCCAGGGCTCTCGCGGCAATGCGGCAGGGGCGGCATCGGCTGGAACGCATTCTCGACCATGACCCCGAGGTCACGATCTACGGCGTCACGTCGGGATACGGCCAGTTCGCCCGCAAGAGGCTCACCCCGGAGGAACGGGAACGATGGGCCGGGATGTCGCCGGCCCGCATCGCCGCGTCCTGGGGAGATCCGCTGCCCGAGCGCGTCGTGCGCGCCATCGTCCTGGCGCGGCTGGCCAACTTCGTGGAAGGACATGCCGCGATATCTCCGGATATAGCCCTGGCCGTCGCTGCCATGCTGGACGGGGACGGCTTGCCGGCCGTCCCGGCGCAGGGGCAGGGCGGAGCAGGCGAGATCCTCTCGCTGAGCCACCTGTTCGCCGGTCTGGCGGAAAGGATGAAACCGGCGGCCAAGGATGTGCTGTGCCTGATCAACGGGTCGCCGGCGGCCACCGGCCTTGTCGTCGATGCCGCGCTTGCCGCCGCCGGGCGCCTGGACCAGGCGGCGCAGGTCTTTGCGCTGTCCTTCGAGGCCTTCAACGCGCCGCTGGGCCATCTCGACCCCGCGCTGGAGGGATACTGGAACAACCCCCATGACGGCTGGGCGCTTCGGCGTCTTCGCGAACTGGTGGGCGGCGGCCACGGCGGGAAACGGCGTCCCTATCAGGCGCCCGTAAGCTATCGCATCGTGCCGCGGATGCTGGGCCAGGCCCGGCGCGCGGCGACCATGGCGGCGGACGTCGCCGCGGAGTCGCTCCAGGCTGTGACGGACAACCCGGTCTGGATCGACGCTAACGACGAAGACCACCCCTTCGGTCGCTTCATATCGACCGGCGGCTATCACAACCCCCATGCGGCGTTCGCCATGGACGCCCTGACCGCCGCCTGCGCCAATCTCTGCGTTCTTGCCGGACGTCAGGGCGCGAAGCTCCTGGACGGCGCCGTTTCGCTGCTTCCCGACCAGCTTTCCTCCGCCGAACCCGGCGGCGAGGGGCGACGCGTCCATATGGGAGGCCTGCCGATGGCCCAGACCGGATATGAGGAGGAAGCCCGCCTCTACGCCCAGGCCACGCTGGTTCCCGGCAGCGAGTCCGGCGGCTTCGGGCAGAACGACATTGCCAGCCCCATATTCCTCGCATGGTCCAAGCAGGAGCGGGCGGGGCGGTGTCTCGACATGGCGCTTGCCAGCCTCGTGCCGATTGCCTTGCGCGCGTTCGACGTTACCGGCCGGCCCGTTCCGCCGCCGTTGACCGGGCTCGAGGCCGCTGTCCGGGAGGTTGATCCCGACTTTACGCGGCCCAAGGCGTTAGGCCCCGTCGTGGCATCGATTGCCGACACCCTGCGCCGCGACATCTATCCGTCGTGATGTGAACGAAGCGGCGGGGGCGCTACAGAAAATCCCGCTCATGCACGATTGCCGTCAGATAGCCCGCGGCCAGAAGCCGGCGGGTGTCGGTCATCTCCAGCGGCTGTTCCCGGCGCCAGACGTCGAGCACGTCACGCGCAAGGTTGCCGGCCGCGGCCCGGATCCTGGCGTCGTAGAGGGCCACCCGGTCGTCGTCCTCGTCGGCGTCGGCCCGGCCGGACAAAACCCGTGCGATTTCGACGGCTTCCGTGTTGTTCGGCCCGAACGCCTGCTCGCGTTCGGCGAGCGCGGCCGCGAGCAGGGCATCGGCTGTTTCGTCGTCGTCCAGGAAGAGCCGGGCAATCGCGAGGTTGAAGCGGGTCAGGGCCGCCGCACCGCTCAGGAACTCGCGGTGCCTCGCCCGCCGGACGTCGCCATAGGCCACGACATGGCGTTGTTCCATGCGCTGGTGATAGAGCGAACTGCGGGCCACGGCGCTGACAGCCATGCCCCGCGTCCACTCTAGCGCGGCTTCCCACGCGACAAGCGCCGACGACAGGACG
>JAJECZ010000014.1 GCA_022821735.1 Alphaproteobacteria bacterium
CCTCTCCCGCTGGGCGGGAGAGGTTGGGAGAGGGTCCCTCGGCGTGACGGACGGTTGCCGGGCTCCGCCCGCCGCTTCCGCTGCCGCGCAAGCGGCCCCCCACCCGTCCTCCCCCGCGAGCGGGGGAGGGGAATAGAAGGAAGGCGCATATCCGGTTGCCCGTTCCGGCATGGCGCCGTCCTTTCGGGCAGGGGCTCCGGGTATTCCGCCCGGTTCCGGCGCCGGTCCGTCTTCGGCATAGGTTCCTCCTCTCGCTCCGGTTTCGTTTCGGCCAGCCGGTCGGCGGCGGGTCCCTTTTCCGCGCGTATCGCCCGCGCGCCCGCCCGCGCCCGTTAGCGCCGGCGCGGTTCGCGCGCCTGATTGCGCGCGCGAGACAGCGGACGCACCTGTCCCGTTTGCTTCCGCCGGGGTCTTTTTTCGCGGCCCCAGCCGCTTTCTGCGCAGAAATGCGAAAGGCGGCCCCGCAAGCCGCCTCTCTCTACCCTCATCATATTACATGTTTCCAATATGTCAAGTCATGATGAGGATATTTCCAGAAATTTATGGTCAAACAGGAAATATCGCTGCTTCCCCTGCCCCGTCGCCTGGTGGTTCGGCCCCTATATCACCCCGCGTGCCTCCAGGTCGGCCATCGCCGCCGCATCGAGGGCGAGGAGCCGCCCGAAGACCTCCCGGTTGTGGTGGCCGAGCTTCGCGCCGCCTTCGAGCTTCGGCAGGTCGCCGCCCGAGAAGGTGACCGGAAAACCCGGGACGATCCCGCGCTCCACCGGCTCGTCGGAACCCTGCCGGTACATCGGCTTGAGCGTGCCGCGCGCGCGAAAATGCCCGTCCTCCAGCGCTTCCGAAATCGTGCGGACCCGCGCGACCGGCACGCCCGCCCCCTGGAGCAGCGCGATGCCCTCCTCGCAGCTGTACGCGCCGAGGCGCGCCTGGATTTCCGCCCTGAGCGCGGCGATATTCGCTTCCCTCGCTTCCGGGGTCGCGAAGCGCGGCTGCTCCAGAAGCGCGGCGGCCCCGAGTGCGCCCAGGAGCGCGCCGAGCCGCAGCGACAGGCCGACCGTGATAATCACGTCGCCGTCGGTGAGGCGGTAGAGGCCGGTCACGTCGTTGCGGCTGTCATTGCCGGCCCGGACCGGCTGTCCTTCCTGCAGCACATACTCCATGGGTTCCATGAACATGAGGGTTGCGAGCGTGTCGATCATCGAGGCGTCGAGATATTGTCCCTCGCCCGTCCTTTCCCTGTGCCGGAGCGCGCCCAGGATCGAATAGGCGGCGTAGAGCGGCGTCACCAGGTCTCCGACGAACACGCCGATCCGCGTCGGCGGCCCGTCGGCCGCCCCGTTCATGTCCATGATGCCGGACATGGCCTGGATCTGGTGGTCGTGCGCGGGCAGGTCCTTGTAGGGGCCGGTCTGGCCGTAGCCGGCGATGGAGCAATAGACGATGCCCGGATTGACGGCGGAGACCTCTTCGTAACCGAGGCCCAGCCGCTTCATCGAGCCGGGCGACAGGTTCTCGACCAGCACGTCGGACTGCTTCGCCATCTCGAGGAACATCCGCCGTCCCTCCGGGTCCTTCAGGTTGAGCGTGACGCTCTTCACGCCCTCGGAGCGCTTCAGGAACCGGATCGAGAGGTCGTCCTCCGTCCGTCGCTCCGCATGGATGCCCTTCGGCCCGTGAAAGGGGCCGGCGCTGCGGATGGGCTCGCCCGCTCCCGGCATCTCGACCTTGATGACCTCCGCTCCGAAGCGGGCGAGCGTCATGCTGAGGAAGGGGCCGGCAAGGAAAACGGTAACCGAGAGCACGCGGATGTCTTCAAGGGGCTTCATCGGGAGAGATCCGGTAACGGAGAAAGCGCGCCGGCGTGCAAGAGACACACCGGCGCGTTACAGGCGGGGCGCGGCTATGCCGGCTGCGCGACGCGGGCCGGGTCGCCGGTGTCCAGCGTCGTGACGCGGCGCATCTCCCGGCGGTGAACCGTGTCTTCGTAGGGGCAGGCGCGGTGCATGGTGGCGCGGTTGTCCCAGATGACAAAGTCCCCGTCCCGCCAGGAGTGGCGATAGACAAGCTCGGGCCGTGTCGCATGCTCGGTGAGCTCGCGAAGGACGAGCCGGCCTTCCGGCACCGGTCGGTCGAGTATCCGCGAGGCGTGCGACGCGAGATAGAGCGCGCGGCGTCCGGTCCGCGGGTTGGTCAGCACCAGCGGATGAATCGCGCCCTTCAGCCGGTCGCGCTCCTCCTCGGAGAACTCGAAGCCGAGCGTCATGCGCGAGTGGGCGATGGAATGATGCACGCGGAGGCCTTCCAGCCCCGCCTTCGTCTCCTCCGGCAGCGTGTCGTATGCGGTGCGCATATCCGCGAACTCGGTGTCGGCCGGCACCGGCGGCACCACGAGGGCGGCAAGCATGGAATAGCGGCCGCGCGGGTCCTGGAACGAGGCGTCCGTGTGCCAGAGCCGGTTCCCGAGGCTGTAGAGGCGCCGGCGGCTGTCCGCTTCCACGACCTGCCCGTCCGCTTCGACATTCGAGACGTCGGAGAGCGCCTCGTCTCCGAAGCGGTTCTTCTGCAGGACGCTGAAGCCGGTCTTGCGGTGAAGCTCGCCGTCGAGCCGGGCGGCGAAATCGAGCTGCTCCCCGCCCGAGAACGCCTGGTCGCGGAAGACGAGCACGGCGTGTTCGTCCATGGCCGTCCGGATCCCTTCGAGGGCCTCCTCGTCATGCACGCGGCGGAGATCGACCGGGCCCGCCTCGGCGGCGAAATGCGGATGAAGCTTGTTGAACCGGAGTGTCATGGCTGGCTCCCACGGCGCGAAGACGGTTGCGGCCCCGTTTCTATGGGCAGGCCGGGGTCCGGGGCCCAGTCTCCCATCGAGCCGTCATAGAGGGTGAGGTCGTCATAGCCGAGCTGGTGAAGCAGGAACAGGCCGACGG
>JAJECZ010000229.1 GCA_022821735.1 Alphaproteobacteria bacterium
GGTCCTGAACAATTACGACGCCGTGATCGCCTATTGCCGCGCCCGGATGGGCCGGCGGCCGGTTGAGGAGTTCCGCATCCTGTTCATGGACAACAGGAACCGCCTGCTGCGCGACGAACGCCAGACCACCGGCACGATCAACCACACCCCCGCCTATCCGCGCGAGGTGTGCAAGCGGGCGCTCGAAGTCGGGGCGTCCGCCGTCATCCTGGTCCACAACCATCCGAGCGGTGACCCGACGCCGTCCGGGGCGGATATCGAGATCACCCGGCGCATCGAGGCGGCTGCGAAGCTGCTCGGCATCGCCGTCCACGACCATCTCATCGTCACGCGCGGCGAGACGCTGAGCTTCAAGGCCAAAGGGCTGCTCTGAAAAGGCTTCAGCCAAGCAGGAAGCGGCCGGCCAGTATGGCGCCCAGCAGTATCAGCAGCGCGAGCACGGCCTTGCGGAATGTCTCGGCCGGCAGGCGGCGGCGAACCGCCTCGCCGAGCTTCACGCCCGCCCAGACCGGCAGCAGGCCCAGCACCGAAACCGCCGCCGCCGGGCCTGTCAGCAGCCCGGCTTGCGACAGTCCGACCGCCATGGCGAGGCTGGAGAAGGTGAAGACGCAGTTGATGGCCTGCACGAAGCGGTTCGGGTCCAGTTGCAGCGCCAGCAGATAGGGCAGGAGCGGCATCACCTGCGAGCCCGTGAGGCCGTTGACGGTGCCGTTGACGAGGCCGACCGGCCATTGCAGGGGCCGCTCCAGCACGGACGGAAGCGTCAGCGGCGGGCGGGCCAGCGCAAAGGCGGCGTAGCAGACGAGCACCAGGCCGAGCGCAGCCCCGGCCGCCAGCGGGTCCACCCACACGAGCAGCGCCACTCCGAGCGCGATACCCGGCAGCACCGCCAGGCAGAGCGGCCAGAAGCGCCGCACCGTCTCGCGGAAATGCCCGGCCCCGCGCATGACCAGAAGGTTGCTCGCTATCGACGGCGCCAGCACCAGAGGCAGCGCCTCCCGTATGCCGATGGAGAGCGCCAGCAGCGGCAGTGCGCAGGTCGAAAAGCCGAGCCCGGTGGCTCCCTTGACAAAAGCGGCGAGCAGGAAAGCGGCGGCGACGGCGGCGAACGTTTCCGGCGCCGCCGCCTCAATCATGCCGGTAGCCCTGACGCGCGAGCGCGACAGGCTGCCCGGCGCCGTCGAGAACCGTCACGCCCTCGCCGGAGACGATCCGTCCGACGGCAATGGCCGTGCTTCGCGGCGCGGTGAATACCAGTTCGTAGTCGTCGCCGCCGGTCAGCGAATCCAGCCGGGCTTGCGCTCCGAGCGCCGCGACTTCTGCCGACAGCGGCACCGCTTCCAGGTCGATGACGGCGGCCACGCCGGAGGCATGGCAAATATGGCCGAGGTCGGCCACGAGCCCGTCGGAAATGTCGGCCGCGGCCGTTGCGCCTTCCGCCGCGCCGAAACGGGGCGAGGGCAGCCAGTAGCGCTCGGCGAGGCGCGGCGCCTCCATCTCGCCCCGGACGGCCTTCAGCCCGAAATACCCGTCGCCGACGGGGCCGGTAACGAACACGAGGTCGCCGGGTGTCGCGCCGGAGCGGCGGACCGGGGTCGATGCCGAGCCGAAGGCGGTGACCGTGAGCGTGAGCGCGCCCGGCGTTCCCACCGTATCCCCGCCGAGCAGCGAGATGCCAAACTCCTCCTGGTCCGCGGCGAGGCCGGCCGCAAAGGCCTCCAGCCACGGATCGTCGATGCGTTCGCTCAGCGCCAGGTTGAGCAGGTAGCCTTCCGGACGCGCGGCCATGGCGGCGAGGTCGGAGAGGTTGCTGCGCAGCAGCCGCCGGGCGATCAGGCTGGGCGGACCGTCCGGGGGAAAATGGACCCCTTCGACCATGGTGTCCGTGGTTACGGCCAGCCGCCGTTTTCCTTCGGGCGCATCGAGCAATGCGGCATCGTCCTCGAGGCCGCCCGCGCCGGCAGCGGTCGCGAGCGGCGCAAGGAAGCGGCGGATCAGCTCGAATTCGCCGGACCGGCTCATGCTGCCGGACCGGCCCCGGGGCCGTCGAGTTCGCCGGGCCGCGCGCTGTGGGCGATGCGGTCGAACACGGCAGTCGCGAACCGGGCCTGCGGCTCGTCGAAGAAATCGCCCACGAGGTCGGTATATTCGCGGATCGCAACGCGTGGCGGCACGTCGGGCTCGTAAAGCAATTCGGCGGCGCCGAGCCTGAGCGCCGCCCGAAGCACCGGCTCCAGCCGGCCGAGGCCGTCATCCCGGCTGAGCGCCGCCGAGACCGCGCTGTCGATATCGCGCCGGTTGGCCGCCACCGCGTGAAGCAGGCGGTCGAAGAAGGCGCGGTCGGCGTCCATCCGGATGCCTTCCAAGTCCTTGCCGAGCCGGTGGCGCCGGAACTGGTCCGACACCGCTTCCGGCGTTTCCCGGTTCATCTCAGCCTGGTAGAGCGCCTGGAGGGCGGCAAGGCGCGCGAGCCGGCGCCGGCCCGGCGGCGCCTCTTCGGCGTCCTCCGCCTCGGACTCGGTCCCTGCCGGCGTCAATCCGCCCGCCCGAGCGCCTGCTTCAGCACGATGGTCTTGAGGCAGGCATGGGCCGCCTCGGCGCCCTTGTTCTTGCCGGAGACGCTGGCGCGGACGCGCGCCTGGTCGCCGTTCTCGCAAGTGAGCAGACCGAAGCCCAGCGCCAGCTTGCGCTCCACCGCCAGGGTTTGCAGCGCCCGGCTCACCTCCGTGCAGAGATGGTCGTAGTGGGTCGTCTCGCCGCGGATGACGCAGCCTATGGCGATGAAACCGTCGAACCGCTTCGGGGAGTCGAGCGCAATCGAGATTGCGACCGGGAGTTCGAACGCGCCGGCGACGTTGTAACGGTCCCAGCTGTGGCCGGCCTCGTCGATGACGGCCCCGGCCCCGGCAATCATCTCGTCGCAGATGTCCTCGTAATAGGGTGCGACCACCATCATGATGTGGGCCACAGGCTCTCCTCCTTCGGGATCGGGCGCCGGCCGGTAATGTGCAGGTCGTAGCCGTCGAGGCCGACGACATGCCGGTCGCTGTCGGACAGCAGCACCATGTTGACGACGCCGAGGTCGCGCAGGATCTGGGCGCCGACGCCGTAGTCGCGCAGCGGCGGCCGGCCGCGCGTTTCGCGGCTGTCGATCTCGGCCTTGATCCGCGCCGAGAGCAGCGCCGTGTGGCGCTCGCGAAGCAGCATCACCACGCCGCGGCCTTCCTGGCCGATGGCCATCATGGAGCGCTGCAGCTCGCCGCCCCGCCCCCGGTGCTGGTCTCCCAGCACGTCTTCGAGGATGTTGAAGGCATGCGCGCGGACGAGTACCGGCTCATCGCCCGAAAGCTCGCCCTTCACCAGCACCTGGTGCTCGACGCCGTCGATCTTGTTGCGGTAGATGATGAGCTTGAAATGCCCTCCGTAGCGGCTTTCGAACTCCGATTCGATGACCTGCTCGACCAGGATGTCCTGCCGCCGGCGCCAGGCGATCAGGTCCTCGATGGCGCCGATCTTGAGATTGTGGAACTGGGCGAAGGGAACGAGGTCCGGCAGCCGCGCCATGGTGCCGTCATCGTTCATGATCTCGCAGATCACGCCGGCCGGGTTGAGCCCGGCGAGGCGCGCGATATCGACGGCGGCCTCGGTGTGGCCGGCGCGCACCAGCACGCCGCCTTCGCGCGCTTCCAGCGGAAAGACATGGCCCGGCGTGGAGAGGTCGTCGCCGGTCCGGTCGGGGTCGATGGCGACCGCGATGGTGCGCGCCCGGTCCGGGGCCGAGATGCCGGTGGTCACGCCCTCCTTCGCCTCGATGGACACGGTGAAGGCGGTGGACTGGCGCTGCTCGTTCTCGCGCGGCATCAGCGGCAGGCGGAGTTCCTTCACCCGCGCCGGCGTGAGGGCGAGGCAAATGAGGCCGCGCCCGTATTTCGCCATGAAGTTGATCGCATCCGGCGTCGCCATCTGCGCCGGGATCACCAGGTCGCCCTCGTTCTCGCGGTCCTCGTCGTCCACGAGGATGAACATGCGCCCGTTGCGGGCTTCCTCGATGATCTCCTCTATGGATGAGAGATAACCGAGGTCGTCCGTCGTGCGCGGCGCGGGCGCCCGCATGAGCCCGTCGAGGTTACTTGCCACGGCCCAATTCCTCCAATTGCCTGGCAAGGTAGCGCGCCAGCATGTCGATTTCCATGTTGACGGTATCGCCCGGCTGCAGTGCGCCCAGCGTCGTGTGCGACAGCGTGTGCGGAATGATGTTGACGCCGAACCGCGCGCCCTCCACCTCGTTGACGGTCAGCGACACGCCGTCGAGCGCAACCGAGCCCTTGGAGGCGACGAACCGGGCGAGCGCTTCCGGGGCCTCGAAGGTGAAGCGCACGCTGTCCCCTTCCGGGCGGCGCGACACCGTTCCGGCCACGCCGTCCACATGGCCCGAGACGATATGCCCGCCGAGCTCGTCGCCGACGCAGAGCGCGCGTTCGAGATTGACCGGGGTTCCCTCGCGCCAGCCGCCGAGTGTCGTGCAGGCGAGCGTTTCGGCCGAGGCCTCGACCGCGAACGCGCCCTGCCGGACGGCAACGACCGTCAGGCACGCTCCGGAGCAGGAGATCGAGGCGCCGAGCGCGATTCCCGAGGTGTCCCAGGCCGTCGCGATCTCGAACCGGGTGTCGCCGCGCCGTTCGACGGCGTCGATGCGCCCGATATCGGTGACTATTCCGGTGAACATCGCCGCCAGACCTCCCAGGTGTCGCCGCCGGCCTCGCGCCGGGCATGAAGGCGGAAGCGCGGCGCGTCTCCGGGGTTCTCCGCGCCGAGCGCCGCCACGGCAGGCGCGCCGTCGCCGCCCATCACCGCGGGCGCGCGGAACCAGTGGATGCGGTCCACCAGGTCCGCTTTGAGGAGTGCCGCCGCCAGCATGCCGCCGCCCTCCACCAGCAGGCGGGTGAGACCTTCCTCGCCGAGCCGCAGCAGGCCGGCCGCCAGGTCCATCCGCCCGTCCTCGCCGGCAGGCAGGCGGATGAGCCGGACGCCGGCGTCCTCCAGCCGGCTTGCCCGGTCCCGGTCCGCGTCCTCCCGGCAGAGCACCCGGCAGGGCCGGCCGTCGGCGGCCAGATGGTGCGTCGGCGGCAGGCCGAGGCTGCCGTCGGCCACGATGCGGAGCGGCGAGCGGTCCCGGAGCCCGTCCAGCCGGCAGTCGAGACGTGGATTGTCCAGAAGCGCGGTGCGGGCGCCCACCATGATCGCGTCATGGCCGGCCCTCAGCCTGTGCGCGGCCGCGCGGGCCGCGGGGCCGGTGATCCAGCGGCTCTCGCCGTCGCGCGCCGCGATCCGTCCGTCCAGGGTCGTCGCGGTCTTGAGCGCGACCAGCGGCCGGCCCGAGGCGATGCGGGTGAGGAAGCCCTCATTGTCGAACCGCGCCTCCGCCTCGCCGAGCCCCGTTTCCACCGCAATGCCCGCCGCCTCGAGCCGCGCGAAGCCCCGCCCGGCAACGCGCGGGTCCGGGTCCCCGGTCGCGGCGACGACGCGGGCGACGCCGGCCTCGACGAGCGCCTCCGCGCAGGGCGGCGTGCGGCCGTGATGGCTGCACGGCTCCAGCGTCACATAGCAGGTCGCGCCCCTGGCGGCGGCGCCGGCGCGGGCCAGTGCTTCGGCCTCGGCGTGGGGCCGTCCGCCCGGCTGCGTCCATCCCCGCCCGACGACGCGGCTTCCATGCGCCAGCACGCAGCCGACGGCCGGATTGGGCCAGACGAGGCCCAGGCCGCGCCGGCCGAGCGCGAGCGCTGCCGCCATATGCGCTGCATCCACGCCAGCGGAAGCGGTGGCGCCAATACCGCCATCGGTAACATTCGCCGCGTTCGGCGCGGCGGCGGGCGAAGCCCGGCGAGCGTCCGTCACGCCGAGAGGCCCTCCCCCGGCCCCTCCCGCCGAGCGGGAGGGGGGCGCAACGCAACGCGCCCCGAAGTGAGTCCCGCATTGAGCGCCCTGGTATCAGTCATCCTGTTCGGAGAGCTGGCCGACAAACTCCTCGAAATCCTTCGCTTCCCGGAAGTCCCGGTAAACGGACGCGAAGCGCACATAGGCGACCTGGTCGAGGTCGGCGAGCATCTCCATCACCATTTCGCCGAGC
>JAJECZ010000136.1 GCA_022821735.1 Alphaproteobacteria bacterium
AGCGCATAGCCCGCCTTGGGCCGCGAGAGCCCGACGGCGCGAAGCCCCTCCGGCCCGAGCGCCAGCACGGCGCGGGCCGTGACCCTGCCGCCCGCGGCCTCCTCCAGCCGCCCCCAGATCGCCCGCGCCGAGGCGGCCGACACCTGCTGCGCCGCAATCGCCCTCAGCAGCGCCGCAAAGCCCGCCCCCCGAAGCGCCATCGGCGGCGCCCCGACCTCCGCCAGCGCCGCCCCAATGCGCGCATCCCGCCCCGCCAGCGCCGTCAGCCCGGACTGCCAGCGTCGTACCGCGCCGCTGCGGGGCGGGGGAGGAAGGTTCCTGTCTTCGGTCATACGCCGTTCCCGATACCCTTCGCTCGGCCGGACCTCACTCGACTAGTCCGGTAGATCGAACCGGCAACCCTGCCTTTGCGCCCCGGCCGCAGTACCGGCGGGTGAGTGATTTCCACAATCCGGCCGTCAAGCTCCGGGAGATCGTTTTCGACATGAACATCTCACGGCCAGCAGCCACACGGGAGCACAATAGTGAGCCCTTGGCTGCTTCCGTTTGGCCGAGAGGCAGACTCCCAAAGAGCGTAACTGCCACGGGCATCGAAACCTTTACAGGTCCTTTTCTCCCTTCCACGGATCGCCGGGAAAGAGCGAGACCAGTTCTTCCGAAACCGTCCGGGCTGCTTCGGCCGGCTGCCATTCGAAGCCCGGCCTGAGCAACGCGCTCATGTCTGCATTGAACTGCCCGTCGCCAAGTTTGCCTACAAGATTACGCTCGAACATCGCGCGACTTACCGGACTACCCTCTCGCGCCATGTACTCGCGGAACACCGACGCAATCCGCCCGGCATCGCTCCGGCTGTCTGCGAGCCCTGTGGCAAGGTCAAACAAGTCCCGCCCCTTGCGGCGCTGGTAGAGTGCCCGCAACTTCGTCGCCAGCAGTTCGTCAAGCGCGAAAGTCGTGACTTCGGCCGCTCCCGAATACCACCGCGAGTCCATTGAGAACGGCCGTTTCACGAAGCCCAGCGCTGCAAAGTGCTCGCGGGTATTGATCTCAACCTTGAGACGCAAACGCATAGCGGGAACGTCCTCGGACAGGAAGCGGTAGGCGAACGTCACCCGTCCTTGCGACTGCTTCCAGCGCGCGTCGCCAAGCCAGGGGTCCAGTGCGGTTCGCAGCCCGTACATCAACGGACCGGCAGGGCCGGGCCCAACCTGGACCAGATCGATGTCCTCGGAATAGCGCGCAGGCGGCGTCAGATAGAGCTTGTAGAGCGCCGTGCCTCCCCGGAAGGCGAGTGCCCCGGCGAGAACCGGGTCGGAGAATATCGCGACCAGGGCGCGGCTGATGACCAGATCCTGCTCGACCTGGAAATCCTCGCTCCAAGGCGCCCGCTCCCGCCACTGGGTGATGTAATCGCGCGGGATCATGCATCCGTCTCGACGTTTGCGTTCACGAACAGCCGCCAGTCTTCCGACCGCCGCTCGCCGTCGGCGCCTGCGCCGGGAAGAAGCTTCGTGAAGTTTCGCGCATGCTGTCGCACATGCGCCTTGAGCAGCACGGCCTTGTCGCCGGCTCCGACATAGTCGAGGAGGTAGCCCAGACGCTGCGCCCAGAGAATCGATGCGGACTTCGATGCCTCGACGAGGCGCTCCGGGTCCATGTCCTCGCCGAGCTCTGAAAGTACGCCCGCTACCCGGTCCAGTCCGCCGGCGCGACGCATGTATCCGACGAGATCGAGCGCCGTCGCTTCCGCAGTCGAGACCAGGACCGTTCCGCGCGGATTGTTGAAACTCTCGACCGGCACGGCGGCGAGGTTGCTGCGCGCAATGAAGGCGACCCTGACAGCGCCGCACAGGATTGCCGGTCGGTTCTTCTTGATGACGACCTGGAACTCCTGCGGGCGATGATGGGCCGCGCCGTGATACTGCGCGGCCGAGAGAAGACCGACATAGTAGCGGACGTTCCGCTGCTTCATCAGGGCCGGAACGAACTGGTCCGCCGGCAGACAGCCGAGCCGCCTGTATTCCGGCGGCACAATGACATAGAAACCGCGCGCCGGACTTGCGATCTCTCCCTTGGCTGCGAGGCGGCTCAGCGCCTGGCGTGCCGCCGCCCCGGAGACGCCGAGCGCCGAGCGAAGCTCGGACGAGGTAAAGTGATAGCGGCCGCGAGCGGCCAGATCGGCAATGACGCCGCGCGCGCGCGGTGCGGCAGATGCACACATAACACCGGCAAAGTATCATTATTTGTTACAATATAAAAGCATAATCGTAGCCCATGCGTCCGGCGCGCCAGTCGATGCTCTCGCCACGCCGCTATTGCCCGCCGCGAACGCCCGGCAGTTTGACAGACAGGGCCCATGCAGAAGACTCTCGGGCGTATAAAAACAACCATTGACGTTCCCGACGCAGTGCTGGAACGGGCCAGGGCCGTGGCTGCGAGCCGCAGCATAAGCTTGGAAGGCGTTGTCGTGGAGGCGCTGGAAGAGCATCTGCGCCGCTGCGGGGATGCGCCTGCCGGGCGGGGGCCGGAGCCGCCCTGGATGGCGGGCTTCGGGGAGCTTGCCGACCTTGCGGGCGAGAACCGGCGTATTCTCGCCCTGATCGAGGAAGAATTCGGGCCGCGCGCCCGGGCGGAGGATTGAAGATGACCGGGGAACTCGAAGGCAGGGTCGCCATCGTTACCGGGGCGGCCGGGGGGATCGGGCGGGAGTTCGTGCGCGGGCTGCTGGGTGCGGGCGCGAAAGTGGCGGCGCTCGACATCGACGACGGGCTGCTCGGCGAGCTTGCGGCGGGGCACGGGGAGGCCGTCTCGGCCGGCCGCCTGGTTACCCTGCCTGCGGACATCGCGCGCTGGGCCGAATGCGAGGCGGCGGTCGGGCGGGTGCAGGAACGGCTGGGCGGGCCGGATATCCTCGTCAATAACGGCGCGGTCGGCATGGGCGTCATCCGCTCGGACCACATGACCAACCTGGTCGAAATCCACGAGATAGGCCCCGAGGTCTGGGACCGGTTTGTCGCGGTGAACCTGTCCGGGGCGTGGTACATGACCCGCGCGTCGGTCGGGGGCATGCTCGACCGGGGATGGGGGCGCATCGTCAATGTCACCACCAGCTTCTTCACCATGATGCGCGGGAAGTTCCATCCCTACGGCCCCGTGAAAGCCGGCTTCGAGGCGATGTCCGCCGGCCATGCCACGGAGTTCGCCGGGCGGGGGGTGACCGTGAATGTCGTCGTCCCCGGCGGCCCGACCGACACCCCGATGGTGCCCCCGGAGTCCGGCATCGACCGCGCCGCGATGGTCCGGCCCTCGGCCATGGTGCCGCCGGTGCTCTGGCTCTGCTCCGAAGAGGGAGGCGCCTGGAACGGGCACCGCTATGTGGCAGGCAACTGGGATGCGGCGCTCGACTCGGCCGCGGCGGCGGAGGGCTGCCGTGCGCCCATCGGCTGGCCGGACCTCGCCGGGAGCCCGGTATGGCCGGGAGGCAAGCCGCCGGAGTGACCCGGCTCCGGCCCGGTTTGACAACGGGCCCCGCCCCGCTATAACCCGCCGCATTCCCGAGAACGCGGGCGGCTCCGCCCCGTCCCGGCGCTTGCGTCTGGACCTATCGGGACAACAACAAACGCGCAAAGCGAGCAACGAGAGACCATGGCGAAACGCGAGAACGCGAAACACAAGATCGACCGGCGCCTCAGCGTCAATCTCTGGGGGCGGCCCAAGAGCCCCTACAATCGCCGGGAATACGGGCCGGGCCAGCATGGGCAGCGCCGGCGCAAGCCCACCGATTTCGGCCTCCAGCTGCGCGCCAAGCAGCAGCTCAAGGGCCATTACGGCGACATCTCGGAGAAGCAGTTCCGCCGCCTCTACCACGAGGCGGTGCGCCGGCGGGGCGACACCGGCGAGAACCTGATCGAGCTGCTGGAGCGCCGGCTGGACGCCGTCGTCTATCGCATGAAGTTCGTGCCGACCATCTTCGCCGCGCGCCAGTTCGTGAACCACGGCCATGTCCGGGTGAACGGGCGGCGGCTCAACATCCCGTCCTACCGGGTCCGCGACGGCGACGTGATCGAGGTGAAGCAGAAATCCCGCACCATGGCGCTGGTGCTGGAGGCCATCGAATCGCCGGAGCGCGACGTGCCCGACTATCTCTCGGTCGATTTCAACGAGTTGAAAGGCACCTTCCAGCGCGGCCCCGGCCTCGCCGACGTGCCCTTCGCCGTCCAGATGGAGCCGCATCTGGTGGTGGAGTTCTACTCCCGGTAGCGATGCAGGCGCCGGAACCTTCGCGGCCGCCGCGCCCGGGTCCGGATCGCCGCGCGATTCTCGCCCGCATGGACGGCGGCGAACGGCAGAGCCTCCTGCAACGCTCCGACCGCAAGGGCCTCGTCCACCTTGCGGGCCACCTGGCGGCGCTTGGGCTCACCGGGTCGCTCATCGCACTGGAGGCGCCCGGCTGGCCGGTGCTGCTGTTGCCCCACGGCATCCTGCTGGCCTTCCTGTTCTGCCTTCTGCATGAGGCCGTGCACGGGACGCCGTTCCGCAGCGGCTGGCTGAACAGCGCCGCCGCCCGGGGAGTCGGGTTTGCGGTTTTCCTGCCGCCGGCGTGGTTCCGCAACTTCCACATGGCGCATCACCGCCACACGCACGACCCGGCGCGCGATCCGGAACTGGCCCGGCCGTTGTCCCGGTCGAAAGCCGGTCTCGCCTGGCATATCGCGGGCGGCGCTTACTGGACCCGGCAGGCGCGGATGCTGTTCGTCAATGCGGCGGGCCGGAACCGCGACGCCTTCGTTCCGCTATCGGCGCGCAGTGCGGTGGCGCGCGAAGCCCGGCTGTTCCTGCTCCTCTACGCAGGCGCAGCGGCGCTCTCGGTCTGGCTCGGCACGACGGCCCTGCTGTGGCTATGGCTGCTGCCGCTCATGCTGGGACAGCCCTTCCTGCGCCTCTACCTGCTCACCGAGCATACCGGCTGCCCGCACGTGCCCGACATGCTCCGCAACACGCGCACGACCTTCACCAATCCGCTGGTCCGCTTCTTCGCGTGGAACATGCCCTACCATGTCGAGCACCATGTCCATCCGACGGTGCCGTTCCACAAGCTGCCGGCGTTCCACAAGATCCTGCGAGACGATCTGACCGTGACCGCGAACGGCTACCCGGCCGCGGCGCAGGCCGCAGTCTCCGCCGTCCTTGGCGGGAAGGCGTAACCCCGTAACCCCCGGCGTCAGGCCGTCATGCCGGGCGTTTCGATGCCGTGCTCGTTGAGGTAGCCCTGCAGCTCGCCCGCATCCCACATCTCGCGCACGATATCGCAGCCGCCGACGAACTCGCCCTTCACATAGAGCTGCGGGATGGTCGGCCAGCCGGTGAACTCCTTGATGCCCTGGCGGACGCCCATGTCCTCCAGCACGTTCACCGAATGGTATTTCACGCCCATATGGTTCAGCACGCCGGCGACCACCGAGGAGAAACCGCATTGCGGAAAGACGGGCGTGCCCTTCATGAACAGCACGACATCGTTGCCGTTGACGGTTTCCTGGATGCTTGTAATGGCGTCGCTCATCGGCGTTCTCCCGGTTCTCAAGACGTTTCTGGCGCGGCGGTGCGCAGCGCCAGGGCATGCAGCTCGCCCCCCATCCGGCCCTGCAATGCCCTGTAGACGATCTGGTGCTGCTGCACGCGGGACTTGCCCCGGAACGCCTCCGACACGACCCGGGCGGCGTAATGGTCGCCGTCGCCCGCGAGGTCCTCGATCGCGACCTCGGCGTCGGGAAGCGCCTCGCGGATCAGGCGCTCGATCTCTTCGGCCTGCATGGGCATGCGTTGCGTCCCTTATCCGCCGGCGATCCAGGCGGGCATCCACGCTTCGTGCAGATCGCGCAGCTCGCCGAGCGATATGGAGGAATGGCCTTCGACTGTCAATGCAGCGCCGCCGGTCCCGCCGACCCGCAAGGCCGGCACGCCCGCTGCGGCCGCGCGTTCCAGCATGTCGTCCGGGTCCTCGACCGCCAGCAGGTAGCGCGCCTGGTCCTCCCCGAACAGGCCCGCAACGGCGTCGGCGAGCGGCGGGCGAAGCGTGGCGCCGACCCCGCCGGCCAGCGCCATCTCGGCCGCGGCGACCACCAGCCCGCCGTCGGAGAGGTCGTGGCAGGCGGCGACGCGGCCGGCCTGTATCTCCGCGCGGACGAAATCTCCATTCCTCCGTTCGGCCGCGAGATCGACCGGCGGCGGCGGGCCTTCCTCGCGCCCCTCGATGGTCTCCAGCCAGAGCGAGCGGCCGAGATGGCCGCGCGTCTCGCCGACCAGAACCAGCGCGAGGTCCGGCCCCGGAAGCGCCATGCCCACCCGGCCAGCGAGATCGTCCAGCAGGCCGACGGCGCCGACCACCGGCGTCGGCAGCACGGCCCGGCCGTTGGTCTCGTTGTAGAGCGAGACATTGCCGGAGACGACCGGGAAGTCGAGCGCGCGGCAGGCCTCGCCCATGCCTTGGATGCAGCCGACGAACTGGCCCATCACCTCCGGCCGCTCGGGGTTCCCGAAATTGAGATTGTCGGTGATCGCGAGCGGGTCGGCACCGACAGCGGTGAGGTTGCGCCACGCCTCGGCGACCGCCTGCCGCCCGCCCTCGACCGGGTCGGCCAGGCAGTAGCGCGGCGTACAGTCGCTGGTGAGCGCGAGCCCCCGCGCCGTGCCGTGGATACGGACCACCGCGGCATCGCCGCCCGGCCCGCCGACCGTGTCGCCCATCACCGTGTGGTCGTATTGCTCCCAGATCCAGCGCCGGGACGCCCCGGCGGGGCCGCCGAGGATGGCCTTCAACGCGGCGCCCGGACCGGAATTGCCCGGAGAAACCGCCACGGGCGGCGCGGGCGGCGTCGCGGTCCAGGGCCGGTCGTATTCGGGCGACCCGTCGGCGAGCGGGCGGATCGGCAGGTCTGCGACCCTCCGGCCGTGCTGCGAGAGCACCATGCGCCCGGTGTCGGTCAGGCGGCCGATGACGGCGAATTCCAGGCCCCACTTCCCGAACACCGCCGCGGCCGTTTCCTCG
>JAJECZ010000093.1 GCA_022821735.1 Alphaproteobacteria bacterium
TGATCCGGCATGCGCCCGCCATAGCCGCCGAGCGCAACCAGTTCGAGCGTTTCCTCGGCCCGCGACCGGGCCTCTGCGCGCCCGGTGCCCGAGGCGCGCCGCCCGTAAGCGACAATGTCCCGCGCGGAGAGATGCGGGAACAGCGCATAGGACTGGAAGACCATGTTGACCGGCCGGCGATTGGGCGGCTCGCCGGTCATGTTCCGACCGTCGATGAAGACCGTGCCGGCGTCGGGTTGCTCCAGCCCGGCCAGCATCCTGAGCACCGTTGTCTTTCCGCAGCCGGAGGGACCAAGAAGCGCAAAGAACTCGCCTGCCCGGATTTCAAGGCTCACGTCCCGCACTGCCTCGACGGCGCCGAAGCGTTTTCGCAGGCCCGCCGCCCGGATGACCGGCGCCGTCACAGGAAACCTTCCCGGAACTGCCGGTTCCTCAGGCCGACGGCGAGCGCCGTTGCCGCCGCCGTGACCGCGACCAGCACCGTGGAGACAGCATTGACCTCGGGCGTCACCGAAAACCGCACCATGGAATAGACCTTGACCGGGAAGGTGATCGTGTCGGGCCCCGAAGTGAAGAAGGTGATGACGAAATCGTCCAGGGACAGGATGAAGGCGAGCAGCGCGCCCGCTACGAGGCCGGGGCGCATATGCGGGATGGCCGTGTCGCGAAGCGCCGTCCAGGGCCCGGCCCCGAGGTCGCGCGCCGCCTCCTCCAATTCCCGGTTGAAGCTTGCCAGCCGGGCTCGGACGACGACAGCGACGAACGGGAAGGCGAAGGAGACATGCGCGATCCCGATCCGCGAGAGATTGAGCGGCCAGGGCAGGTCGTCGGGCCAGCCGATCCGCGAGAAGAAGACCAGCATCGCCACGCCCATGCAGATTTCCGGAATCACGATGGGGAGCGCGACGGCTCCTTCGCAGACCCATTTGAACGGGAAACGGTAGCGCCAGAGCAGCCAGGCGGCGGCTGCGCCCAGGAACGTCGCCACCGCAGCGGTGAAGAAGGCGATCAGCAGCGAATTGACGAACGCCTCGACCAGCACCTCGTTGGCGGCGGCCTTTTCGTAATATTTCGTGGTGAAGCCGCGCCAGACGATGTTGCGCTTGCTGTCGTTGAAGGAGAAGGCGATGAGGGCCGCCAGGGGCGCATAGAGGAAGACGAAGACGGCAAGCAGGACAAAGCGCATCCAGGCCCGGCGCGTGTAGTCGAGCGGCCCCGGCGGCGCCCGGCGCCTCTTCGTCGGGGCCTTCACCGGGGCCCCCGCCAACGGCGTGCAAGCGCCGGCCGCAAGGCGAGCGTCCCGAAGGCCGCGTAAATTAGCAGAAGCGAAAGCGCTGCACCGAAGGGCCAGTCATTGGCGCGCTTGAACTGGCGCTCGATGACATTGGCTATCATCTGGCTGTCGGCGCCGCCGAGCAGGTCGGACGTCAGATAGGAGCCGAGCGCCGGAACGAAGACCAGTATCGTCCCGGCGAAGACGCCCGGCAGCGCGGCTGGCACCACGACGGTCCAGAAGGCTCTTGCCCGGCTCGCGCCGAGATCCAGCGCCGCCTCGACCAGCGAACGGTCCATCCGCTCCAGCGCCGCATAGAGCGGCAGGATCATGAAAGGCATGTGGACGTAAACCAGCCCGATCACCACGGCGGCGTCGTTGTAGAGCAGCGGCAGCGGTTCGAAAGGGAGGCCCAGCCACTCCGCCGCCCAGCCGAGGACGGCGTTGACATAACCCTTCGTGCGCAGCACGGCGATCAGCGCATAGGTGCGAATCAACAGATTGGTGAGGAACGGCAGCACCACCAGCAGGAGCAGCAATGGCTTCCAACGCGCAGGCGCAAACGCGATGCCGACCGCCACCGGCAGGCCGAGAGCGAGAGAGACTGCAGCGGTCAGCCCGGCAAGCCAGATGCTCCTCAACAGGATGTCGAGATAGAGAGGATCCAGCGCGCGCAGGTAGTTGTCGAGCGTCCAGGCGAGCTCAATATCGATGAGTCCCTCCTGCCGGCCGAAGCTGAAAACCCACACGAATGCGAGTGGAGCGAGGAAGAAGAGAAGGAACCAGAGCCCGGACCCCAGCGCCGCGAAGCCCGGAAGCAGTCCGGCCCGCCGTCGTCCGCGTTGCCGTTCCGGCCGGCGCCCGGTCCCGGCTCCCGCCGTCAAGCCGCTCGAATCCGGGTCCATGCCGCCTCGTAGAGCCGCGCGGCCTCCTGTCCCCGGTAGAGCGCCGGCTCGCAGGCCGCAAGCGTCTCCTCGCTCGGGAAGATGCCCGGGTTCCCCGTGTAGCTTTCCGGCAGCAGCGCCCTGGCGGCGGCGTTCGGCGTCGCATAGCGGATCGTCTCCGCAATGGCCGCGCCTACCTCGGCGTCGAGGATGAAGTTCAGGAAGGCATGGGCGTTGTCGGGATGCGGCGCGCCTTGCGGGATCGCCAGCGCGTCCTCCCACAGGATCGACCCCTCGCGGGGCACGACATAGGAGATGTCGTCGTCCTCCGCCATCGCCTGCAGGATGTCGCCGTTCCATTCCATCGCGATGTCCACCTCGCCGGACAGCAGCAGGTCCTGCCCGTTGTCCGGCGCGAACAGCCTGAGATGCGGCTTCTGCGCGACAATCAGCCTCTCGGCCGCCTCGATCAGCTTCGGGTCGATCGTATTGAGCGGATGGCCCATATATTTGAAGGCTGCGCCAAGCACCGTGCCCGCCTCGCTCAGCAGCGCGCAGCGGCCGCTATAGCGGTCGGAGTCGTAGAGCCAGCGCCAGCTGTCCGGCACACCGTCGCAGCGGGACTTCCGGTAGCCGATGCCCATGGGGCCCCACATATAGGGAATGGAGTGGCGCCGGCCGGGGTCGAAGGCGACATCCCGAAAAGCGGGCTCAATGTTCGCCATGTTGGGAATCGCCGTATGGTCGAGCGGCATGAGCATGTCGGCGGCGATCATGCGCTCGACGAAGTCGTTGGTCGGCACGATCACATCGTAGCCGGGATTGCCCGCCCGCAGCCTCGCGAACAGCTCGTCATTGTCCGCATAGAGGTCCATCCGGACTTCTATGCCGCTCTGCGCCTTGAAATCGGCAAGCGTGGTCTCGCCGATATAGGTGTCCCAGTTGTAGAAATTGAGCCTGGGCTCCTCCCCGGCGAGCGCCGCTCGCGGCAGGAAGGAGAGGCCCGCCGCCGCAACGCCCGCGCCTGCGAGGAAGCGGCGGCGTGTCGGCCGGATTCCGAAAGCCGTGCGCATCGGGGATTCCTCGAGCTTTCCGGGCAGGGTCCGGCGAGTGTCCAGCCGGCAGGGGGAGAAGTCAAACGCGGTGGCAGTGGCCCCGGCGCCGGCGGCGGCGAGATGAGCCTTCAGTTCCCGTTCCGGAATGTCCCGCTCAACGCGCGCTCACCGGAGTCGCTCCCAAGCGCATGCAGGAAGCATTTTCCGCGTCCCTCTTGCGTTTGAACCCTAGAAGGTTCTGGAGACCCCGAACACGCCGCCCTGGTTGCGGTAACCGTTGACGGGGATGCTTGACCGGTTCCACTCGACGAAACAGCCGACCCAGGGTGCAAAGCCGCGATATTGCAGCGCGCGGTGGAGCAGGTTCACCGAGAGGCGCGTCTGCCGGTCCGAGCGCTTCTTCCGGAACAGCGGGTCCTTGCCTCCATAACGCCGCCAGTGGACGGACATCCGGGGCGAGACCGAGAGGCCGCCCCGGAAGGCATGGGAGAGCGAGACGGCGAGCCCGCCCAGGCGGCTGCCGTGATGGTCCTCGCGGGCGCTCGCATGCTCCAGGTCGAGTTCGGTGCGCAGCGTCGTTGTGGAGTTGAGCGCATAGTCCAGACCGGGGCGTAAATTGACCGTCCATCCGTCCAGGCCGGGATTGTCGGGATGGTCGCGGCGTTCGACGCCGAGCGCGCCGTCGAGCCGCAGCGCCGGTGAGAGCCGCAGGCGGCCGCGCGTCCAGGGGCCGGCCCCGTCGCTGTAGCGCTCGCCGCCCAGCCAGCGTCTGCCGATGCGGAGACCGCCCGATATGCTGCCCCGGTCGAACAGCCGGGCCACCCCGACATCGCCCTGCACGGAGATATCGTTCCAGTCGGATTGCTCATGGAGCTTCGCTGCCCCGGAGGCCGTCAGCACGCCGCGCCAGTCGCCGGAAAGGACGGGCGAATATTGCGCGCCGGTGCTCAGCAGCAGCCCCGTCCCCGAGGCCTCACGCGCATCCTCATCGAGCCGGAACGGCACGCCGCCGATATGTACTTCTTCATTATCCGTGCGCTTCGCCGGGTTGCTCTCGGGCAGGACCGCAGCGGAGACGGAGATCGACCAGCGCTTGCGCGCGTCGATCCGGTTGAGCCAGGCCTCGACCGCATCCTCCACCGAGGACGGCAGTTGGTCGCCGAGCGAGGCCTCGAAATGGAACCGGGCCTTCCCGTCGCGCCCCAGCAGGCCGTAGACAAGGGCCAGTTCCAGCCGGACCCGCGTCAGCTCCGGACGGACGGCCAGGATCGCCTCGAAGCGCTCGGCGGCATCGCGCAGGTGGCCGAGCCGCGCCTCGGCGAGGCCCAGCAGGAACAGCCGCTCGATCCTCTCCTCTTCATCGGCGGGCCGGGCCTGCTGCAGGAACGCCCG
>JAJECZ010000210.1 GCA_022821735.1 Alphaproteobacteria bacterium
GCTGGCGGCGGACTCGTGGGACAGGATGCTCTGCATGGCGGGCGGCGGCGCGCCGTCGGCGAATGTGCTCCACTGTACGCGCGCACTGGAGGGCGGGCTGTTCGAGACGCCGGAGGAGCGCTCGCGCGGCCTTTTCAAACGCGGCACGGCGCAGATCGAGACCGGGGCCTATGCGGACGCCGTCGCGGACTTCGACGAGGCCGTCCGCCTCCGCCCGGAATATGGAGAGGCGTTCCACAATCGCGGCGTTGCCAAATGGCGCAAGGGAGACCTGGAAGGCGCGCTCGCCGACTTCGACGAAAGCATCGCGCTCGGCCAGGTGGAGCTCTGGCGCGCCTACAAGGTGCGCGGCGACCTCAGGGCCGAGATGGGGCAGCTCGACGAGGCGCTGGCCGACTACAAGCGCTCGCTCGCCATCCGGCCCGACTGGGACTACGCCCGCAAGGCGCTGAGGCGCGTGATGGTGAGGAAACAGGGCAACTGACCGCTTGGCGGCGGCTTCACCGGTTTGCGCCAGGGACCCAGAGAATATCGGCCTCGCCCTTGTCGTTGACCGTCCGGGCGGCGACGAAGAGGTGGTCGGAGAGGCGGTTGATGTAGTGCCGCGCGGCCTCGCCCACGGGCTCTTCCCGGGCGAGCGCCGTCATCGCGCGTTCCGCCCGGCGGGCCGTGGTGCGCGCGAGGTGAAGCGTCGCCGCCGCCGGCGACCCGCCCGGCAGCACGAAGGAGTTGAGCGGCGCGAGTCCGGCGTTCATGGCGTCGATCTCCGCTTCCAGCCGGAGGACCTGTTCCGGCGCGACGCGCAGGGCGCCGGAGCGCCGTTCGCCGCCCTCCGGCGTGCAGAGGTCCGCGCCCAGGTCGAACAGGTCGTTCTGGATGCGCGCCAGCATCTCGTCCATCCTGCCGGATGTATGGAGGCGGGCGAGGCCGATACAGGCATTGGTCTCGTCCACCGCGCCGAACGCCTCGACGCGGATGCTGTCCTTGGCGACGCGCGCGCCGTTGCCGAGCGAGGTCTCGCCCTTGTCGCCGCCCCTCGTATAGATCCTGGTGAGCCGTACCATCAGGAGCCGGCCAGCAGCGCCGCCGCGGCAATCAGAAGAATGGCGAGGAATTGGAGGCCGACGCGAAGCTGCATCAGCTTGTTGCCGTATTTCCGGTTGAAGCTGCCGCCCCGCATCATCCCGAAAATCCCGGTGAACAGGACGACCGCCACCGCGGCGAGGAGAATCGGGATCAGGAAGGACAAGCGAAGGCCTTCCTATTCGGCCGGCGCAGCAGGCCCGGTGCGCTGGATCAGAGCGCGAAGCGCCGTCATCGATTCCTCGTGGCGGCGGACGTCGGCTTCGCGCCAGGCCTTCTGGTCGTCGCGCCAGGTCTTCATATCGTCGCGCCAGGCCTTGAGTTCATCGGCAGCGGCCCTGCGGTCGCGGGCGCGCTCGTCGGACGAGCGATCCATCGCCTTGAGGCCGCGCCAGATCAGGAAACAGGTGGCACCGCCTACGATAACGGTCGAGGCGGCAATGGCGACGGTCGCCCAAGCGGTTATGAGCGCAGGGTCCATGGCGGCAATGTTCCCATGACCGGCCTTCGATTGCAGAGCGTAACCTATGGCCGGTCCCGGGATGCGTCAATCGGAACGCGCCGCAAGCGCCGCCTCGGCGTCGTAGCCGTAAAGCCAGATCTGCCCCGGCGGGAAGCCGCCGCGATAGTCGGCGCGGTCCTTCGCGAGCTTGGCGTTGCGCGCCGCGACCTCCGCCGGGTCCGCCATAAGGCAGTGGTGCTCGATGGCGCGGGACCAGCCCTGCACCCGGTTGGCGCGCTCGCGGCGGAGCGCCTCATAGCGGGCGAGTCCGCCTTCTCCCATGTCTTCCTCAAGGCAGCCGGCCAGCACCCAGGCATCCTCCAGGCTCATCGCGGCGCCCTGCGCGTGGTAGGGCATCATGGCATGCGCGGCGTCGCCCAGCAGCACCGTCGGCCCGCGCGTCCAGGCGGGCAGGGCTTCCCGGTCGAACAGCGCCCATTCATGCACGGTCTCCGTGCGCTCCACCATGCGCGTGACCGTGGGCGGGAAGGGCGCCATCGCTGCGGCGGCGTCCTCCACGCGCCCGAGCCGGGACCAGGACTCCGGCGTCTCGCGGTCCGTGCGCGCAATCGCGATCCAGTTCATCAGCCGCCCGGCCGAGACCCAGTATCGCACCATGCAGGCGTCCGGCCCCCACCAGACACCAGACTCGCGCGGAATGTCGAGGTCGGCGAGCCGATCAGCCGGGACCAGCGCGCGCCAGGCGACGGAGCCCGAGTCCCGCGCCTTGCCGGTGCCGAAGAGATGGCGGCGCACCGGGCTGTGGATTCCGTCGGCGCCAATGACGATGTCGGCCTCCACGGTCTCGCCGTCCGTCAGAGTCACCCGGCGTCCCTCCACGGCGGCGGCCTGCGCCCCGAGCCGTATCCGGCCCGACGGCTGCCGGCTGAGCAGCCCGTCCAGCAGGTCCGCGCGATGGGCGTGATAGTAGGGATAGCCGAAGGTCTCGCGCGCTTCCCGGCCGAGAGGGGCCTCGACCAGCATCTCGCCCTCGTGGCTGCGGATTGCGAGCCCCTCCGGCTCGACGCCCCAGCCGGCCATATCGTCTTCCAGACCGAGCCAGTTCAGGATCCGCGTGGCGTTGGGGCTTAGCTGGATGCCGGCGCCCACCGCCTCGATGCGCGGCGCCTGTTCCAGCACGACGGCGTCGATGCCGCGTTTTGCAAGGGAGAGGGAAAGCGCCAGGCCGCCGATGCCGGCGCCGACGATAACGATCCGTGCCATGCAAGCTGCTCCGGGGGCTCAGTTGCGGCGTTCCAGCAGGCCGCGCGCGATGACATGGGCCTGTATCTCCGCCGCGCCCTCGAAGATGTTGAGGATGCGAGCGTCGCAGAGGATGCGCCCGACCTCGTATTCCTGGGAATAGCCGTTGCCGCCATGCACCTGCACGGCGTTGTCGGCGTTCGCCCACGCGGCGCGGGCGGCGAGCAGCTTGGCCATGCCGGCCTCGATGTCGCAGCGCCGCCCGCCGTCCTTCTCGCGGGCGGCGAAATAGGCGAGCTGGCGGGCGATCTGCGTCTCGACCGCCATCCAGGCGATCTTGCCGGCGACGCGCGGGAAGCCGAGGATCGCCTTGCCGAACTGCCTGCGGCCGGCGGCATAGTCGAGCGCAAGCTCCAACGCGCGCTCCGCCACGCCCACGGAGCGCGCCGCGGTCTGGATGCGGGCGCTTTCGAAGGTCGCCATCAACTGCTTGAAGCCCGGGCCCTCCTCGCGGCCGAGCAGGTTTTCCGCATCGACCTCGAAGCCGTCGAAGCCGATCTCGTATTCCTTCATGCCTCGATAGCCGAGTACGGGTATCTCGCCGCCGTCGATGCCGGGGTCCGGGAAGGGGTTGCCGTCATCGCCACGCGTCTTCGGGGCCAGGAACATGGAGAGGCCGCGATAGCCGGGCGTGTCGGGGTCGGTGCGGGCGAGCAGGGTCATCAGGTCGGCGCGCGCGGCATGCGTGATCCAGGTCTTGGCCCCGGAAATCCGGTAAGCCCCGCCGTTCAGGACCGCGCGGGTTTTCACGCCGCCGAGGTCCGAGCCGACATCGGGTTCGGTGAACACGGCGGTCGGCAACACGGCGCCGCTCGCAATGTCCGCGAGCCAGCGTTCCTTCTGCTCCTGCGTGCCCCCCATCCGTATCAGTTCGGCCGCGATCTCGGAGCGTGTGCCGAGCGAGCCGACGCCGATATAACCGCGCGACAACTCCTCGGTGACCACGCACATGGCCACCTTGCCCATCCCGAGGCCGCCCCATTCCTCCGGCACGGTGAGCCCGAACACGCCCATGGCCGCCATCTCCTCGACGACCGGCATCGGGATGAGCTCGTCACGGCTGTGCCATCTGTGCGCCGGGCCGACGATGCGCTCGTCCGCGAATCGCCGGAACTGGTCACGGACCAGGGCCAGCGATTCGTCGTCCAGACCGTCGGACGGCCTCTGGCCGTCGGCAAGCATGGCGGCGATCTCCATGCGCACGGCGTTCGAATTGCCCTCGGCGGCGACGCGCTCGACGGCGGGAACGCGAAGCGCCGCGCCGTCGATGCCGAGGTCCGCAGGCCGGACGACTTCCCCCTGCGAGACCGCGATGCCGCCCGCAAGCTGGGCCAGATACTCCCCGAAGGCGGCTTGCAGGACGAGCCGGTCCAGCTCCGTGAGGGCGTCGGAGTCTTCGAGTCGCCGCGTCCAGCCGAGCATTTCCCGCAGGCCCGCCACATAGGTCGCAATCCATGCGAAGCCGTGGGCGGCGAATTGATCCTGCTCCAGGGCGGCGGGATCTGTCCGACCATCGGCCTGGACACGGTTTGCGACGCTGCCGCGCGCCTCTTCCAGATAGGCGCCGGCTGCGGCGAGCGCCTCGTCGAGAACGGAAACAGGGAGGGTCATGGAGTCCGGCGAATGCCTCTTTCGGGTGACGCCGTTATAGCAAGACTATACACTTGCGGGCCGCAGTCCCGGTGCCGCACCCATGCCGCTTCTCGACCCAAGCCCGACCTACAAGCCCTTCCGCTATCCGTGGGCTTACGATGCGTGGCTGACGCAGCAGCGCATCCACTGGCTGCCGGAAGAGGTGCCGCTTTCCGACGACGTGACAGACTGGCGGCGCATCCTCACGCCGGCCGAACGGAACCTGCTCACCCAGATCTTCCGCTTCTTCACCCAGGCCGATGTCGAGGTGAACAACTGCTACATGAAGCACTATGCGCGCGTCTTCGAGCCGACCGAGGTGCAGATGATGCTGGCGGCATTCTCCAATATCGAGACGGTGCATATCGCGGCCTACAGCCATTTGCTGGACACGGTCGGGATGCCGGAAGTCGAGTATTCGGCCTTCATGCGCTACAAGGCGATGCGCGACAAATACGACTACATGAAGCAGTTCGGCTCGGACTCGAAGGAAGACATCGCGCGCACGCTGGCGGTGTTCGGCGCCTTCACCGAGGGGGTCCAGCTTTTCGCGAGTTTCGCCATCCTGCTCAACTTCCCGCGCTTCGGCAAAATGAAGGGGATGGGGCAGATCGTGGCCTGGTCGGCGCGCGACGAGACCCTGCATACGGAAAACGCGATCCGCCTCTTCCGCACCTTCGTCGGCGAATATCCCGAAGTGTGGACCGATGCGCTCCGCCGGGACCTCCGGCAAGCCTGCCGGACGGTGATCGGGCACGAGGACGCCTTTATCGACCTCGCCTTCGAGATGGGCGGCGTCGAAGGCCTCGAGGCGGAGGAAGTCAAGGCCTATATCCGCTTCATCGCCGACCGGCGGCTGGAACAGCTCGGCCTGGAGGCGATCTTCGCCGTGGCGGAAAACCCGCTTCCCTGGATGGACGAGATGCTGAACGGCGTCGAGCACGCCAATTTCTTCGAGAACCGCGCCACCGAATACGCCAAGGCCGCGACCCGCGGCAGCTGGGAAGAGGCATTCGCCTGAACCGGGGAAGGAGGCGGACCGGCATGGCCGGCATCGCGGCCGGGCCGGAGGCGCGCTGAGCGATGGAATTCCTCTCGGCCGAATTGTTTGTGGCCCTGGGCGTTGCGGCCGCGGCCGGGCTGATGCGGGGCTTCGCGGGCGTGGGCTCCGGCATGCTGATGGCGCCGGTCTTCGCGATCCTGTTCGGCCCGGTCCAGACCGTCGCGGTCATCATCCTCATGGAAATCGCGGTCACTGGCCAGCTCCTCCCCGGCGTCCGCCGGGAGATCGACTGGAAGGTGATTGCCCCGATGGGCATCGCGGCCGCCCTCCTCATGCCGGTGGGAAGCTGGCTGCTCGTGACGCTCGATCCCGACCTCATCGCGCGGGGAATCGCGCTGGTCGTGGTGGCCTTCTCGGTCGTCCTGATGGCGGGATGGCGCTACGAGGGCGAGAAGAAGCTGTGGGCGACCGTCGGCGTCGGGGGGCTGTCGGGCGTGTTGATGGCGTCCACCAGCCTCGGAAATCCGCCGGTGATGGCCTACCTGCTCTCCAGCCGGGATTCGGCGGCGACCAACCGTGCGAATTTCACCGGCTACTTCGCAGTCACGCTAGTGGCGCTGATCGCCATGATGGCGGCCACCGGCCTGATCGACGGCAATGCGGTCGTAACGGCGGCGATACTGCTGCCCGTGTTCATGGCAGGGGCCTGGGCCGGCTCCCGGCTCTTCCGCCAGTCGAGCGAAACGCTCTACCGCCGCGTCGCCCTCGGCCTCCTGTTCTGCGTCGGCATGTACGGCTTGCTTCGGTAGAGCGCGCTCGCGTCAGGCATTATCTCCGAACAGCGTGGCTTCGGCGGTCCCGTATCCGAGATTTCCCCGACGGACTATCCGGCCGTCGGCCGCTGCGCGTCGCAGCCATTCCGTCGCTTGGGGCCTCGTTACCCGGAGCCGCTCGGCGATCCCGGCAGTCGGCATCGGTTCAGCCGAGATGACGTTCACCGCACGGTCCACGAACAACGCATAGAAATCGCCTTTTGCGGGGGCATAGGCCGCACCCGGCGCGGCTGCGTATTGCCCCTGGCGTTTTCCGGCGAGGACCCGGCCTTCCGGGAGAGCGCGTTGCAGCCAGTCCTCCACCTGCCCCGGTCGCAGTTGGAGGGATTCGGCGATACGGCGGACGCCGATCGGCTCCTCCACCGACAGTTCGGACAAGCGGGCGAGGAAGAGCGAGTAGAGGCCACCGTCCGCCGGCGCGTAAGGCTCCGGCTCTTCCCGCAAGGAAGGGGCGGCAGGCTCCAGCGGCAGGCGGTCCTGCCGGGCGGAAGGTGGATCCCCAATCAGGCGCGAAAGCGGATAGGGTTCCTCTGGCAGCCATTGCGCGCCGCGCCGGACGAGCTCCGGGTTGCCGGAACCGAGCGCATCGTCCGGCTTTACCCAGACCGGAACCCAGCCGTAATCTAGGTTTTCTTTGGCGCCGCTCCAGGTGCCCCCCTTGCCGGACTCGCTGCTGACAACGACCGCAGCATCGGCAAGGCAATAGATATAGGCGTTCCGTTCCATCGCCTTTCCGACATGGAAGTGCGCTTCGGGATTGAACGGGGAAATGAGGGCCAGATCGCCCGACAGGATGTATTGGCGGTAGCCGGCGGCCATCGCCGACCGGAGCAGGCTGTCGGCCAGGACGCCTAGCGCCGTGCCGTCTCGTTCGAGCGCGCCCTGCATCGCATACCTGTCGACGCCGCGCGCGCCGCCGGAAACGAGCGAATAGCCTTGCGCGGCAGCCTCGGCACCGAGTTCGCGGGCGAATTCGAGGCCGTCCTCGCCGGCGTTCCGGGAGCCGACGACGGCGATGCCGCCCCGTTCCAGCAGCGCCTTGTTTCCGCAACCGAAGAGCACGGCGGGCGCCGCCCTGCCGAGGCGCCGCTTCAGGCGCTCCGGATAATCGGCGTCGGAGCGGGTCAACACCCACAGCCCGGCGCGCTCCCACCGTTCGAGCGAGAGGCCG
This sequence comes from Alphaproteobacteria bacterium, assembly GCA_022821735.1. Classification (GTDB taxonomy): domain Bacteria; phylum Pseudomonadota; class Alphaproteobacteria; order Bin95; family Bin95; genus Bin95. The sequence continues at coordinate 7,488 of JAJECZ010000210.1, forward strand.
AGCGCCGCGCCCCGGTTCAGAAGCGCGCGCAGGCGGTCCCGCGTTATCCGCCGGTCCTCCCAGCCTTCGGGCAGCGCGTCGAGATCGTCTTTCAGCAGAACGGACGGCTCCAGTCCATGGTCGTGCAGCCAAGTGGCGAACCGCCTCCACTCCGTTGGGGTAAGCGGCTTGCTGCCGCCAGAATCGGATTTCCCGAACGAGATGTTCAGGAGCAGCACCGCTTGAGCCTGGGGCGTCAGCAGCATGGTGGCGCCTCTACCGAGCCGTCGCCAGAGCCAGCGGCCACACGGGACCGCTGCCGGCCTGCCGGAGCAGGGCCGCCACGACCGTCATCGTCCACGCCGAGTCCATCACATCGTCCACAAGCAGGACAGGATCGGCGGGCGGCTTGCCGGCGATGGAGAAAACGCCGTCGAGATTGCGGCACTGGTGGAACCTGTTCTGTTGGAGCTTCTGCGGCTCATTGTCCTTCGCCTTCTCGACCAGCGGCAGGAACGGCAAGCCGAGCCTGTTGCCGAGGCGCTCGGCAAAGTCGGGCACCAGGTCCGGCCGGTTTCTGGAGGGCACGCAGGTTATCCATGCCGGCTCCGGCATCGGTCGCCAGCGGCTCCGGATCATCCCGGCTGCCGCATCGACGAGTTCATCGTCGAACCGGCCGCCACGCTTGCCCTCGGCGACCAGTTCTCCCCAGCCCGTGTCGTTCCAGCGTGACAGTACGCGCCCGGTCTGGGCCAGCAGTTCGTCAGGAAGCCTTCGTTCGAATCCGTATTGGGCAAAGGCATCCGGCGCGACCCATTTCTTGCATTTGAGATGGGTCTCCGACCGGCGCAGAAAACGTATCGCGTCTTTTTCCAGGCGACCCTTGTAGGAACGCACGACGATAGGGTCTCCGACGCAGTTGGCGCATTTCCCGCACCGCTGAGGGTCCTTGTCGTCGAGTGACCGGGCCAGGAACTCCATCAGGCAGCCGGGTTCGTCCAGAAAGGTCCGGACCTCGTTCCATTCGACTCTGCGTTGAGCCGTCAGCCGTTGGATGCGCTCAAGGTCCATCCGGTAGTGAACGGCTGTCCGATGCCATTTTGCTCCGTCTCGGAATACGGGGGCCGGAGTTTCCATCGAAAGGAACTTCAGCGCCTGTTCGATTTGCCCGCGGCGCAGATTGACGGCCTCTTCGAGTTGGCGGAGCGACATCCCCTCGCCCCGTTCCAGAGCCGTGAGGATCGACTCGACCCATTGCTCGTCGGGAAAGGCGCTGCTGCGGAACCAGTCGTGTATGTCGTCGTCTTCCCGACCGGACATGAGGACGCAAACGGCGCGGTCGATCGCCCGACCGGCGCGGCCCACCTGCTGGTAGTAGGCAATGATCGAGCCGGGCGCCTGGTAATGGATGACAAAGCCGAGGTCGGGCTTGTCGTAGCCCATGCCGAGCGCCGTCGTCGCCACCAGTGCCTTGATCCTATTGCCCAGAAGAAGGTCTTCGAGATGCTGCCTGTAGGAGTTGCTGTCGGCGAACCCGTCGCCGGTCACACCGCTGTAATACGGTTTGGCGGTTATCCCGTTCCGGTTCAGCCAGGCAGCCACCTGGTCCGCGTCGCGCTTGGTCAGAGTGTAGATGATCCCTGTTCCGGGAAGTTCGTTCAGGTGCTCCGCCAGCCATGCGAGGCGGATGGACTGGGAGGGCACGCGCATGGTCTGGAGGGCAAGCGATTGCCTCATCAGCGGACCGCGCTGCACCTTGATATTGCCGAGTTGGGTCTGGACGTCCTCGATAACCCGGTCGTTCGCCGTGGCGGTCGTGCCGACGACGGGCACATTGTCGGGCATCGACCGCAGGATATTGACCAGGCGCCGGTAGTCGGGGCGGAAATCGTGCCCCCAGTCGGAGATGCAGTGGGCCTCATCAACGACCAGCAGCCCGATATTTCCGGCAATCGGCATCAGCACTTCGTTCGCGAATTCGTCATTGGCCAGGCGCTCCGGCGAAATCAGGAGGGCATCGGCTTCGCCTGCCCGAACGGTTCGCTGAAGCTCCGGCCAGTCGTCCCGGTTCGCGGAGTTGATCGTCAGGGCGCGGATGCCGAGCCTTTCGGCGGCCTCGATCTGGTTCCGCATCAGGGCCAGCAAGGGCGATACGATAAGCGCCGGGCCATGGCCCCGGTTCCGGAGAATCCGGGTCGCTACGAAGTAAACGGCGCTTTTGCCCCATCCGGTTCTCTCCACGACCAGCAACCGCTCCCGCCGGTTCGCCAGCGCGTCGATGGCTTCCCACTGGCCGGAACGGAACGAGGCCGCCGGATCGTCCAGCGCCGTCCGAAGCATGGAAAGCGCGGCGGATTGGGTCGTTACCCCCATCGGGCCGTTTCGACCGCCTCTTCGCGGACTTCCCGAGCCTCCCCTGCGGCCTCTCATGCCTTCGCGGCCTCGTGCGCCCCGCTGCAACCGGACTCGAAGATGACTGTCACGGATGAAACTTCAAACCAACAGCTGCCGTCCGCCGTTGTCGCCGAAGGCCTGTTCGCGGTAGAGGCCGAGGGCGCGCATGACCGGCAGGTCGGAGAGGCAGAACAGGCAGGCGTCGTCCGTGTCCGAGGCGTTGGCGTGTTCGTGCCACGCCCAGGACGGCACGCAGAAGATGTCGCGCTCGGACCAGTCGTACCGTTTGCAGTCGATGATCGAGTGGCCGCGTCCCTTCGCGCACTGGTAAAGGAAGCTGCCGGTATGGCGGTGCGCCTGCGTGCGCTCGCCCGGCCGCAGCAATTGCATGCTGGCGCCCATCGTCTGCATCACGGGGCCGTTGGTGGCGGGGTTCACATATTCCATCAACACGCCGTCATGGGGCGAGCCGTCGGTGCATTCGGCGTAGCTGCGAAGCGCCTCATAAGTCCGCAGCCACTCATACTTGAACAGCGGCGAATAGCCCTTTGTCCAGGCGCCGCCGCCAGGGGTCAGTCCGGGATTGCCCCAGGTGCCGGTCACATCGTTCACCTCATGGGCCACGGCCTGGGCGAGGTCGGGATGCACCTCGTAGAAATTCGCCTCCATGGCGTTGACGAACGGGATGTCCAGGCCGTCCTGCCAGATGCAGGGGCTGCCCGTGGCTTCAACCCCGTGCTCATGCCATGTGCCGTTCGGCGTCAGCACGAAGTCGTTCCTGTCGAGCGTCATCCTGTGCCCGTCAACGACGGTGTAGGCGCCTTCGCCCTCCATGATGAAGCGGATCGCGGAAGCTGAATGGCGGTGCGCGCTCGCGGCCTCGCCCGGGTTCATCACCTGCAGCCCGGCATAGATCCAACCCACCGCCGCGGCCACGTCCCGGCGGCCGGGATTGCTGAGATAGACGACGCGGCGGCCCGCCTCCTCCGGCGTTACCAGATCGAGCGAGCGCAGCACATGGTCGCGGAGGTCGCGGTAACGCCAGACGACCGGAACCGATTGCGAGACGGGCTCCCACGGTTCGATCCTGTTCGCGACCGTCCACAAGGCGCCGGCGCGCAGCCTGTCGAGGCCGTCATAGTAGGCGAGCAGTTCGGGCGTATCCGCTACATTCGCCCGGCCCGGAACGTCTTCCCGGTAGTTCTCGTGTTTCCTGGCCATATGCCGCGCCTCCTGCCGATGAGCGGCTGTCGGCCCGCCTCACTCGGCCGCGGCCTTGCGGGCTTCTTCCCTGGCGATTTCGGCGGCGATGGCTTCCGCGGCGGTGCCGACGAACAGCTCGCGGTTCTCGTGGCTGTAGTCGTAGGACTCGCGCCTCAGTGCATTCGAGCCGTGGAAATGCGGCATCACATAGCGCTGCACCAGTTCGAAATGGCGCTTGGTCGCGGGGAAGTCCGCCCAGTTGTGAGCAAGTTCCAGGAATGCGCCAAAGCCGCCGGAGCCTTCCTGCAACAGCTCGATATGCTCGATCATGTCGTCGGGCGTACCGATCACTGCCATGCGGTTTTCTGTCAGATAGGTCACCGGGTCGTCGATCTCCGGCGGCACGATCGGGAAAGTCGCGATCTCGCGGAAATACTTGGCCCAGAGTTCGAGGCCGAATTCGACGTTCCGGTGGGCCTGCTCGCGTGTCTCGGCGATATGGGCGAGCGTGACGATGCGCCAGTTCTCTCGGTCCACCGTCTTGCCGTTCTCGGCCGCCGCCCGCTCGCAGAGCTTCCAATTGTTGGCGTGCGCCTCGAGCGCCTCGGGCGAGGTGCCGCCGATGGAGAGCATGCCGAGCCCGTGCTTGCCCGCCGCCAGTCCGCCTGCCGGCGAGCGTGCGCAGGCCACCGCCATTTCCATATGCGGCCATGTGTAGTTCGGCATCTGGAGCTGCGCCTCGCGGAGTTCGAACCAGTCGGTCTTCATCGAAACCCGTTCGCCGCGGAGCAGCGCCATCAGCGCGTCGATGGCCTCGTTCATCATGCGGCGCTGTTCGCGCGGGTCGATTCCCATGCGGAAAGCGTCGCCTGCGAGCGCGCCCGGCCCTACGCCGAACATGCTGCGTCCCTTCGTCATGTGGTCGAGCTGCACCATCCGGTCGGCGAGCGCGAACGGATGGTGGTAGGGCAGCGAGACGACGCCCGTGCCGAGCCGGATATGCCGGGTGCGTTCGGCCGCCGCGGC
>JAJECZ010000402.1 GCA_022821735.1 Alphaproteobacteria bacterium
CGCGGACGACCTCGCGGTCGTCGATCCGGAACTGCGGGTTCGCGGCATGGACGGCCTGCGCGTGGTGGACAGCTCGATCATGCCGGCGATCACCACCGGCAATCTCAATGCGCCCACGATCATGATTGCGGAGAAGGCGGCGGTCATGATCCGCGCCCGCCCGCCCCTGCCGCCCTCCGGCGCCTCCTTCTACACGGCGCCCGACTGGCGGACCACGCAGCGCTGACGGGCCTACGGGCCGGCGTCGATCTCGATGCTGCGGCTGCGGACCTCCGGCTCCGGACGCACTAGGTCGATATGCAGAAGCCCGTTTTCCGTATGCGCTTTCTGCACCTCGATGCCCTCGGCCAGCACGAAGCGCCGCTGGAACTGCCGCGCCGCGATGCCCCGGTGCAGGAAGACGCGCCCCTCGGCGTCCTCACCCTGGCGGCCGCGCACGATCAGCTGCCGGTCCTCGACCGAGATCGTGAGGTCTTCGCGCGAAAAGCCCGCTACCGCCAGCGAAATGCGCAGCCGGTTCTCGTCCGTCCGCTCGATATTGTAGGGCGGATAACCGTCGGCCGACGCTTTCGACACCGAGTCCAGCATCTGTTCCAGGCGGTCGAATCCCAGCAGAAGCGGACTGTTGAAAACCGGCACTCGGGACATGGCGCTGCTTCTCCTCAATACCAAGCGAGACGCGCATTGGCCGGACCCAAGCATTGCGGCATCCGGCGGCATTGGTATATGGGAGGCGGGAGAGGGAGTGCAAGCGCAGCCCATGACCGAAAAGCCCGACACAACCGCCGAGCAAACCCCCTTCACTCTGGACGGCCGCGAGGTGCTTGCGCTGCCGGGCGAAACCATCTGGCAGGCGGCCGCGCGCCTCGGCACGGTGCTGCCGCATCTCTGCTACGCGCCCGAGCCCGGCTACCGCGCCGACGGCAACTGCCGTGCCTGCATGGTCGAGATCGAAGGCGAGCGGGCGCTTGCGCCGTCCTGCCTGCGCCATCCCGAGGCGGGCATGATCGTGAACAGCGCCGGCGACCGGCCGGAACGCGCCCGGCGCATGGTGCTGGAGCTGCTGCTGGCGGACCAGCCGGCCGAGGCCCACGACCCGGCCTCGCATTTCGGCCGCTGGATTGCCGATGCCGGGCTGGAAGCCGGGCGGCTGCCCGTTCGCGAAGCGCCGCCGGAGGATGCGAGTCATCCGGCCATGGCGGTCAATCTCGACGCCTGCATCCATTGCAACCTCTGCGTGCGCGCCTGCCGGGAGGTGCAGGTCAACGACGTCATCGGCATGGCCGGGCGCGGCACGGAAACGAAGATCGTCTTCGATTTCGACGACCCCATGGGCGGCTCGACCTGCGTGGCCTGCGGCGAGTGCGTGCAGGCCTGCCCGACGGGCGCGCTGATGCCGAAGACGGCCCTCGGCGCGCCGCCGGACCGGCAGGTGGACAGCGTCTGCCCCTATTGCGGCGTCGGCTGCCAGATCACCTATTCGATAAGCGGGGATCGCCTCGTCTCGGTCGAGGGCCGCGACGGCCCGGCCAACGAGCAGAGGCTCTGCGTCAAGGGCCGGTTCGGCTTCGACTACATTTCCCACCCCGAGCGGCTGACACGCCCGCTGATCCGCCGCGATGGCGCGGCAAAGGGCATAAATGTGGACCCCGCCCGGCCGCTGACCCATTTCCGCGAGGCGAGCTGGGAGGAGGCGCTGGACAGGGCCGCCGCGGGCCTTGTGGCCGCAAAAGAGGCGCACGGCCGCCGCGCGCTCGCCGGTTTCGGCTCCGCCAAGGGCTCGAACGAGGAGGCCTATCTCTTCCAGAAGCTGGTGCGCACCGGTTTCGGCTCCAACAATGTGGACCACTGCACCCGCCTTTGCCACGCCTCCTCGGTAGCCGCGCTGCTGGAGGGCATCGGCTCCGGCGCCGTCACCGCCACCTTCAACGAGGCGCGGAATGCGGACGCGCTGATCGTGATCGGCGCCAATCCGACCGAGAACCACCCCGTCGCGGCCACCTATTTCAAGCAGGCGGCGAAGCGCGGCGCGGCGCTGATCGTCATGGACCCGCGCGGCCAGGCGCTGAAACGCCATGCCACGCACATGCTGCAGTTCCGCCCCGGCCGCGACGTGGCGATGCTGAACGCGATCATGCACACCATCGTCGCCGAAGAGCTTTACGACCGGCAGTATGTGGCGGCGCACACCGCCGATTTCGAGGCGCTGAAGGACCATCTCGCCGCCTTCCCGCCGGAACGGATGGCCCCGCTTTGCGGCATCGACGCCGAAATGCTGAAGGAGGTCGCGCGCGTCTATGCGCGGGCCGGGCGGGCGATGATCTTCTGGGGCATGGGCGTCTCGCAGCATGTCCACGGCACCGACAATGCCCGCTGCCTGATCGCGCTGGCGCTGATGTGCGGTCATGTCGGCCGACCGGGCACCGGGCTGCATCCGCTGCGCGGCCAGAACAACGTGCAGGGCGCCTCCGACGCCGGTCTCATCCCGATGATGTATCCGGACTACCGGCGCGTCGCCGAGCCGGAGGCGCAGGCCCGGTTCGAAGCGGCCTGGGGGGTGGAGCTGGACCCGGAGCCGGGCCTCACCGTGGTCGAGATCGTCGATGCGATCCACAAGGGCGGTGTGCGCGCCATGTACATCATGGGCGAGAACCCGGCGATGTCGGACCCCGACGCGACCCATGCCCGCGAGGCGCTTCAGAAGCTCGACCACCTTGTGGTGCAGGACCTGTTCCTGACCGAGACGGCGATGTTCGCCGATGTCGTCCTGCCGGCTTCGGCCTGGCCGGAGAAGGACGGGACGGTGACCAACACCAACCGCCAGGTGCAGCGCGGGCGCAAGGCGTTCGAGCCGCCGGGCGGGGCGCGCGAGGACTGGCGGATCATCCAGGATATCGCGCAGCGCATGGGCCTCGACTGGAACTACGGCCACCCACGCGACATCTATGCCGAGATGGCGGGGCTGATGCCGTCGCTGGACCATATCGGCTGGGAGCGCCTGGAGGCCGAGAGCGCCGTGACCTACCCGTCCGACGGGCCGGACCATCCGGGCCATCCGGTGGTATTCGCCGACCGCTTCCCGACCGGCGACGGCCGGGCGCGCTTCGTGCCGGCCGACATCGTGCCGCCTGCCGAGGAGCCCGACGCGGAGTTCCCGATGGTGCTGACGACGGGCAGGCAATTGGAGCATTGGCACACCGGCGCCATGACGCGGCGCGCGAGCATGCTGGACGCCATCGAGCCCGAGGCCACCGCAAGCCTTGCGCCGGCGGACCTGCGCGCGCTCGGCCTTGTCCCTGGAGACCGGGTGCGCGTCGAGACCCGGCGCGGGGCCATCGAGCTTACCGCGCGGATGGACGGCGCGGTGCCGGCCGGCCTTGTCTTCGCGCCGTTCGCCTATGTCGAGGCGGCCGCGAACGTGCTCACCAATCCGCAGCTCGATCCCTGGGGGAAGATCCCGGAGTTCAAATTCTGCGCCGCCCGGGTTGTGCCGGCCGGGGAAGGGACGGCGGCAGAACGCCGGTGAA
>JAJECZ010000129.1 GCA_022821735.1 Alphaproteobacteria bacterium
CTCGACATTGATCTTCCAGAGACGGAGATGCTCGTCGGAGCACTCTTCTGCGAACAGCGTGCGTTCGAGCGCGGTGTAGTAGCCGGCCATCATCGGGAAGCAGTTCAGCACCATGATGTCGCCGCGCCCGATCCGCCGCGAGGTGACGGGGTTGTGGGCGCCGTCGCTGTTCGGGCCGGACTGGAGCCAGGACCATGTGTCCATGAGTTCGACATGCGGCTGGCTCCGGGCGATCTCGCGCACCATGGCCTGCGTGGCGCTCAGCGCCACCTCATGTTCCGGCACGCCGACGGCGATGGCCTCCACGGCCGCCGCCCCGCCCGCGTCCGCGATGCGCGCGCCCTCCTTTATCCACGCGATCTCCTCGCCGGACTTCACCATCCGCATGGCCATGGCGGGCCTGCCGGCATCGACCAGCTCCGAGGCCGGCAGCGCGCCCTGCAGCTTGCGAAAGCTCTCGACGGTCAGGTGGTCGAACTCGACGCCGACCCGCCGGCCGTCCGGGATGAGGGCCTTCACGGCGGCGAAGTAGTTGTCCCGGTGCCAGTCGGTATAGACGAGATTGTCGCCGAAGCTGCGGCGCGCCGGCTGGCCGCCGTCCACATTCGGCGTGATCGTCGTCTGGCCGTCATGCGTGACGACGAGGCCGAAGGGGCGGCCGAAGGCGCAATAGAGGAAGTCGCTGAAATAGGCGATGTTGTGATAGGAGGTGAACAGGCAGGCGTCGATCCGCTTCTCTTCCATATCGGCGCGCAGCGCGGCGAGCCGGCGTTCCATCTCGGCGGCGGAGAATGTGGGGACGGCCTTCGCGCCGTTGCGGATCGTCTTCAACTGTTCCATCGCCCTCGTGTCCCGCGTCTCGGTGAGCCGGCTGAGTGCAGCATGTTCGGGGCCGGCGGCAAAGGCCCTTCGATACGCGCCCGCTGGCGCGGGCGCTACTCAGGGTGAGGGAAAGGGCAGGGCGGAACTTTGGGGCATCCCTTATCCTGAGTAGCCGCGAAGCGGCGTATCGAAGGAGGCTGTCCCGAACTTGTGGAAGGGGACGGCCGGACGTCCGTTTCAGGCTGAAAGGGTTCTACTTCGATGTTCCACGAGTTTGACAGCGCGCGGATGGGCAATGTTGCGGGCCTGCGCCGGAGCGGGGACGCCGCGAGCCGTGTGATTTCGGCCGCGGACTTTGCCGGGGCGGTCGGCGAGATTGCCGCGTGGGAGGGCTACGCGCCGACGCCGCTGCTGGAGCTGGACGCGCTTGCGGGCGCGCTGGGCCTCGCGAAGGTGCTCTACAAGGACGAGGGGCCGCGCTTCGGCCTCGGCAGTTTCAAGGCGCTCGGCGGGGCCTATGCGGCGCTGCTTGTGCTGCAACGGGAGGTATCGCGCACGCTTGGGCGGCCCGTTCCGGCGGCGGACATTCGCGGGGGGCGTCATGCTGCGCTTGCTTCCCGGGTCACCCTGGTGGCGGCGACGGACGGCAATCACGGCCGCGCGCTCGCCTGGGGCTGCCGGCGTTTCGGCGCCGCTTGCTGCATCTATATCCATGCGGGGGTCAGCGAGGCCCGCGCGGAGGCCATGCGCGCGCTCGGCGCCGAAGTGGTGCGGATCGACGGCAATTACGACGACTCGGTGGCGCTGGCGCGCGAGGAGGCGGAAGCGAACGGCTGGTTTGCCGTCTCGGACACCTCCTGGCCGGGCTACACGGAGGTGCCGCGCGACGTGATGGCGGGCTACGGGGTCATGGTGAAGGAGGTCTGCGACACGCTCGACCGGCCGCCGACCCATGCCTTCCTGCAGGCGGGCGTGGGCGGGCTGGCGGCCGCCGTTGCCGCGGGCCTCCGCCAGCACTGGGGCGGGGAGTCGCCGCGCATCGCCGTCGTGGAGCCCGAACTCGCCGCCTGCCTGTTCGAGAGCGCGCGCGCCGGAGGCAGGACGGACATCCGCATCGGGGAGGAGACGCTGATGGCCGGCCTCTCCTGCGGCGAGCCTTCCGCGCTGGCCTGGGAGGTGCTGTCGGAGGAGGCAAGCGACTTCCTGACGGTGCCGGAGAGCTTCGTCGGTCCCGCCATGCGCCTGCTCGCGCGCCCGGCCGGCGGCGACCCGGAGATCGAGGCCGGCGAGAGCGCCGTCGCCGGTCTGGCGGCCCTGATCGCCGCCGCGCGTAGCGGGACAATGCGGCGCGCGCTCGGCCTCGGCGCGAATTCCCGCGTGCTGCTGGTCGGCTCCGAGGGCGCGACCGACCCGGACAGCTACGCCGCGCTCGTGGCCGCGGGCAGTTGACCCGTCTTCCTGTTCCGCCGGTCCCGCATGTAGAGTCCCCGCAGGTGGAGAGGGGGCCGTCCGGGCGGTGAAGCTGAACGACGAAGAACGGGCCATGCTGGCCGGCGAGGCGGGCGAGCCCCGGCGCTGGGCCGTCGAGCATATGGTCGAGGTCGGCCGCATGTTCGATGCAGCGGACTTCGTGCCCGTGGCCCAGGCGCACATGATGGCCGACACGGAATCGCTCGGCGAGGCGGGCGTGGCGTTCCTGGAGGGGCTGGCCGCCCATCCACCGGCGGAGCGGCGGGTGCGCGTGCCGATGCTGACCGACCCGCGCGGCGTCGATCTCTCGCACTACCGGCCGCTCGGCCAGACCGAGGAAATGGCGGCCCTCGAACGGCGCACCATCGCCGCCTGCACGGACCTTGGCATCCTGATGACCGACAGCTGCGTCACCTACCAGACGATCATGCCGCCGGTGCGGGGCGAGCATGTGGCCTATGGCGACACGGGCGTGGTGATTTACTGCAACAGCGTGCTCGGCGCGCGCTCCAATTTCGAGGGCGGCCCTTCGGCGCTGGCGGCGGGCCTCACCGGGCGGACGCCGCGCTACGGCCTGCATCTCGACCGCAACCGGCGTGCGACCAGGCGCTTCATCGTCACCGAGCGCCCTGAGGGGCTGACCGGTTGGGGCGTGCTCGGCGGGCTGATCGGCAGACTCTGCGGCTCCTACTGGGAGGTGCCGGTGCTGGAAGGCATCGAGGGCGCGCCGACCTCGGACGAGATGAAGCATTTCGGCGCCGCCATGGCGAGCTTCGGCTCGACGCCGCTCTTCCATATCGCCGGCGTGACGCCCGAGGCGCCGGATCTGGCGTCGGTATGCGACGGCCCGGCGCCGGAGCCGGTCGAGATCGGCCGCAAGGAACTGGAAGGCTTGCGCGGCAATTTCGGCGCGAGCGGCGACGAGGTGGATGTCGTCGTGTTCGCCGCGCCGCAGCTGAGCCACGTGGAGATGGCGCGGGTCGCGGAGCTTCTGGAGGGCCGCCAGGTGCACGAACGGACGGCGCTTGTCGTCTGCACCTCGCCCACCGTGGCGGCGGACTGCGAGCGGCTCGGCATCGTCGGGCGGATCGAGGCGGCGGGCGCGGTCGTGCTGCGCGGCACCTGCTTCTACAACCAGTATGCGCGCGAGATCGGCGAGGCGAACGGCTGGACGCGCCTGCTCAGCAACTCGGTCAAGATCGTCAACATCCTGGGCGGCTACGGCTACCGGCCGGCGCTCGCCAGCATGGAGGACTGCGTGACGGCGGCCGCGACGGGGCGCATCCCGTGACCCGCCGCCTGCGCTGCCATCCCGGCATCGGGCCGAGGGTCGAGGGCGAGGCGCTGGTCGCGGAAGACGACTTCTCCGCCCGCTACGACCTCGACCGGCTCGCCGGCACCTTCTCCCGTCCGGGCCACAAGCTCGCCGGGCTCTCCTATGTGGACAGGGTGCTGGTGCTGAACACGGCCAAGGGCGGGGTCGCATCGGCCTGGATGCTGCGCGAGATGGCGGAACGCGGAATGGCGCCGAGGGCGATCCTGTTCAACGCCGCCAACACCATACTGGCGCAGGGCGCGGCCTTCGCCGGCATGGCGCTCTGCGACCGCTTCGAGGACGGCGACATCACCCGCCTCATCGCCACCGGCGACCGCGTGATCGTCGATCCCCCGGCGGGTCTGGTGACTGTGCTGGGCAAAGCCACCAACTTCACCGCTTGACGGGGCCGGCATCGCGAACAAGGCTTTCGCACCCGGCCGGGGGAGGCTGCCATGTACCGTTTCGACCTCACCGAATCCTACATTCCCGCCCAGACCGACGATGTCGTGCTGGAGACGACGGTCGGCGGCCAGCTGCGGGACATGGCGGCGCGGCGCGGCGATTGCACGGCGCTGGTGGAGGTGGAGCTTGACGGCGAAAACGGGCGGCGCTGGACCTATGCGGAACTGCTGGCTGACAGCGAACGGCTGGCCAAGGCGCTGGCGTCGCGCTTCGCGCCTGGCGAGCGGCTGGTGGTATGGGCGCCGAACGTGCCGGAATGGGTGCTGATGGAGTATGCCTGCGGGCTTGCGGGCCTCATCCTGGTGACGGCCAACCCCTCCTACCAGACGGCCGAACTGCGCTATGTGCTGGAGCAGTCGGGCGCGTCCGCGCTGTTCTCGGTGGAAAGCTACCGGGGCAATCCGATGGCGGAGATCGCCGTCGCCGCTTGCGACGGCCTGGCGGCGGTGCGCGAAATCGTCGATCTGGACGATCACGGGGCGCTCTACCGCATCGGAGACCGCCCGGCGGAACTGCCCGAGGTCACGCCGGACCATGCGGCGCAGATCCAGTACACCTCCGGCACGACCGGCTTCCCCAAGGGGGCCGTGCTGTCGCACCGCTCGCTCACCAACAATGCGCGCTACTGCGCCGTGCGCGCGGGCACCCGGCCGGACTCGGTCTGGGCGAACTTCATGCCGATGTTCCACACCAGCGGCTGCGGGTTGATTACCCTGGGCGCGCTTCAGGCGGGCTGCGCGATGTATCTCGTCAAGCTGTTCGATCCGGCCGCCATCCTGCGGCTGATCGAGCGCGAGAAGGTGACGGCGATCCTGGGCGTGCCGACCATGCTCGTCGCGATGATGGAATGCCTCGACCAGGAGCCGTTCGACCTCTCGTCAGTGGAGATCGCGGTTTCCGGCGGCTCGATGGTCGCGCCCGAACTGGTGCGCAACGCCAGGGAACGCTTCGGCTGCGAATTCGAGACCGTTTACGGCCAGACCGAGGCCTCGCCCCTCGTCACCATGCACCATCTGGGCGAAAGCCTCGACATCGTCTGCAACACGGCGGGCCTGCCGATGCCGCAGACGGAGGTTTCGATCCGCAGCGTGGACGGGGAGAACCGCGTGATGCCCGTCGGCGAGGTCGGCGAGATCTGTACGCGCGGCTACTGCGTAATGATCGGCTACCACGACAACCCCTCGGCGACTGCGGACGCCATCGACGCCGACGGCTGGCTGCACACGGGCGATCTCGGTACGCTCGACCGGCAGGGCTATCTGCGCATCACCGGGCGGGTGAAGGAGATGATCATCCGGGGAGGCGAGAACCTGTTCCCGGCCGAGATCGAGAACACGCTGCTGGAGCACCCCGATGTGGCGGAGGTCGCCGTGGTCGGGCTGCCGGACGACAGGTGGGGCGAGATCGTCGCCTGCTTCGTGCGCATGGAGCCCGGCCGGGCGATGGACCCGCAGGAACTCCGCCGCCACTGCCGCGCTCATCTCTCGCCGCAGAAGACGCCTGTCGTCTGGCGCGAGGTCCCCGCCTTCCCCCTCACCGGCTCCGGCAAGATCCGGAAGTTCCAGCTGGTGGAGGACTATGCGGCGGAGACCGCATAGCGGCGCGGCTACCGGCTCCGGTAAACCGCCGTTTCGAAGTCCAGGTAGAGCGGCAGGGACTTCTCGTCGGCGAAGGGCAGGACCTGGGTGAGGTAGGCGCCGCCGATGCCTTTGTGCGGGTCGATCCAGAAATAGGAGTTGGCGAGGCCGGCCCAGGCGAGGCTGCCGGCCGTGCGGCCAGTGGGCGCTTCGTCATTGTTGATCATGAAGGTCAGCCCCCAGGTCTTCTCCATGCCGGGGAAGAACTCCGCATCGTTGGAGTAGGGCGGCATCGCCGTCGCGAGATTGACGACGCGATTGTCGCCCATGCTGTTGACCGACATGGCCTCCACGGTTTCCGGCTTGAGCACCCGGTGGCCGTTCGCCGCGCCCTTGTTCAGGATCATGCGGATGAACTTGAGATAGTCGCCGGCGGTGGAATAGAGGCCGCCGCCGCCCATCTCGAACTCGGGGTCCTGCTCGACGGTGAACTCCATCGGCGCCCAGGCGCCGTCCTCGCCGCGCACATGGATGGTCGCGATCCGCTCCTGCATGGCGGGCGTGATCCGGAAGGCGGTGTCGCCCATGCCGAGCGGGTCGAAGATGTTCTCCTTCATATACTGGCCGAGCTTCATGCCGCTCGCCGCCTCGACCATCTTGCCGGCCCAGTCGATGCCGATGCCGTAGTCCCAGCGCTCGCCCGGATCGAACAGCAGCGGCGTCGTCAGCGCGGCGTTCTCGCAGCTCGTGATCTGCGGAATGCCCTTCGCCTCCTGGTAGGCAAGGATGTCCGTGTTCCAGATTTCGTACACATAGCCGGAGGTATGGGTGAGCAGGTGGCGCAAGGTCACCGGGCGCTTCGGCGGGCGCGTCTTCGGCTGGCCGTTACCGTCAAAGCCTTCCAGCACCCCGACTTCGCCCAGATACGGTATGACCGCGCTTGCAGGTCCATCCAGTTCCAGCTTGCCCTGCTCGACCATCTGCATGGCCGCCGCGCCGGTAACGGCCTTGGTCATGGAGGCGATCCAGCCGACCGTGTCGGGCGTCATGGCGACGCCGCTGCCGGCCGCGCGTTCGCCGAACCCGCCCTCGTAGACGGTCCCTTCCGCCGTCGTCGCCGCTGCCACGACGCCGGGAACGTCCCCGCGCGAAACCGCAGCCTCCAGGATTCCGTCCGCACTGTCTTTGAGCGCCATGCCTGCCTCCCGCCGAACCGGCCCGTTTTCGATGGGTGGTGGGCGCACAAGGACTCGAACCTTGGACCCGCTGATTAAGAGTCAGCTGCTCTACCAACTGAGCTATGCGCCCCACCGGGATGCGAGACTTATCCCTTTCCGCGCCGCCTGTCGAGAACGCGAGGGCTATTCCTCCGCGGCGGCGAGCGGGGCGCGTTTGCGGGCGGCGAGTTCGGCCAGGACCTCCTCGGTGTGTTCGCCCAAGAGCGGCGCCGGGCGGGCGATGGCCCCTGGCGTGGCGGCGAGCTTCACCGGCGTCCCGATCGTGTTCATTTTGCCGACGGCCGGATGGTCCAACTCGACGACCATGTCCCGGGCGAGCGTGTGCGGGTCGGTGAACACTTCGCCGTGATCCATCACCGGGCCTGCCGGCACGCCGACCTCCTCGAGCTCGGCCAGCCATTCGTCCCGCGTGCGGGTCTGCATCACGGCCTCGAAGATCTCGATCAGCTCGTCATTGTTCGCCACCCGGTCGGCGCGCGTCCTGAAGCGCGGGTCCTCCGGCAGATCCGGGCGGCCGAGCACGTTGCAGATGCGGAACCAGAGGTTCTGCTGCGCGCCGCCGACCGCGAGGTAGCCGTCCTTCGCCTTGAGGATCTGGTAGGGGGAGCTGCCGCGATGGCGCTGGCCGATGCGCTCCGGCGTCTTCCCGGTCGCGAAATAGGCCGCAGCCTCATAGACGCAGAAGGACATGGCGCTCTCGTAGAGCGACACGTCCACATGCTGGCCCTTGCCGGTCCCGGTGCGGCCGTGGATGGCGACCATGGTGGCGTACGCGCCGAACATGCCGGCGCCCACATCGGAGATGGCGATGGGCAGGCGGAAGGGCGGGCCGTCCTCCGGGCCGTTGATGGCGGCGAGGCCGGACATGGCCTGGGTAATCAGGTCGAAGCCGCCGCGGGTGCCGTAGGGCCCGTCCTGTCCGAAGCCGGAGATCGAGGTCATCACCAGTCCCGGGTTCTCCGCCGACAGCGCCTCATAGCCGAGGCCGAGCCGCGCCATGACGCCGGGGCGGAAGTTCTCGACCACGATATCGGCCGAAATGCAGAGGTCCCATGCGGCCTGGAAGCCCTCTTCGCTCTTCAGGTCGAGCGTCACGGAGCGCTTGTTGCGGTTCCAGAGCATGAAGGGCGCGCTCTCGCCCTCCACGAAGGGCGGCGTCTGGCGCATCGCTTCGCCCTCGGGACGCTCCACCTTGATGACGTCGGCGCCCTGGTCGGCGAGCAGCATCGCGCAAGAGGGCCCCGATAGATTGGTGGTAAAGTCGATGACTCTAAGCCCTTCCAGTGCCCCGGCCATGGCGCTCTTGCCTCCCATGAGAAACCTGCGGCCATTCTCGCCAACCGGTTTCTCTTGGCAAGGGCGGCGCCGGCGCGGCATAACAGGCGCGGGCGACAGGGAGAAAAGAGTTCCATGGACGAGATCAGGCTTCGCCGGCAAGGGCAGGTTGCGGTCGTCACCATCAACCGGCCGGAGAAGAAGAACTGCTGCACCAAGGCGATGTGGTTCGAACTCGGACGGTTGTTCGGCGAGCTGGACAGGGACAGCGATGTGCGGGCCATCGTGCTCACGGGCGCGGGGGAGAATTTCTGCACCGGGGCCGATATCTCGGAATTCGCCGAGGTGCGGGGCGACGCCGACCAGGCGGCGGACTATGCCCGCGCCGTGCTCGCGGCCGAGCACGGCATCGCAGAAGTATCCAAACCCGTCATCGCCGCGGTCCGCGGCTATGCGGTCGGCGGGGGCTGCGGGTTGATCGTCTGCGCGGACTTCCGCGTTTCGGACCGCAGCGGGCGTTTCGGTGTCCCGGCGGCGCGCCTCTCGATCGTCTATGGCATGGACGGGCTGCAGAAGCTCGCCAACATCGTCGGCGTCACCAACGCCAAGAAGATCATGTACACCGCAAAGCGCTTCACCGCCGAGGAAGCGGAGCGGATGGGCCTCGTGGACATGCTGGTGGACGGCGACCCGGTCGAGGCCGCGATCGAGTTCGCGGAATCCATGGCAGGCAACGCGCCGCTCTCCATCATGGGCCACAAGATCGGGCTCAACGCCGTCGCGGCCGGCCGCATGGCCGAGACCGAAGACAGCTACCGCGACCTCCAGATGCAGGCGTCGGAAAGCGAGGATTACCGCGAGGGCCGCACGGCCTTCATGGAGAAGCGGGCGCCGGTCTTCCAAGGGCGCTAGGCCGCGCCTATTCTGCCGCCAGCCCGATCCAATCCAGGAGAATTCCAGCCATGCGCTACCTGCACACCATGGTCCGCGTTTCGGACCTCGACAAGTCGCTCGCCTTCTATTGCGGCCTGCTGGGTATGGTCGAAACCCGGCGTACCGAGAGCGAGAAGGGCCGCTACACCAATATCTTCCTCGCCGCGTCGGCGGACGAGGCGGTGGCCCGGGACGCGAAGGCGCCGGTGCTGGAACTCACCTACAATTGGGACCCGGAAGACTATAAGGGCGGGCGGAATTTCGGCCATCTCGCCTTCGAGGTCGATGACATTTACGGCCTCTGCCAGTCCCTCTCCGACGCCGGGGTGACTGTCAACCGCCCGCCGCGAGACGGCTACATGGCTTTCATCCGCTCGCCGGACGGCATTTCCATCGAGCTGCTGCAGGCGGGCGGCCCGCGCGACCCGGCTGAGCCTTGGGCATCGATGGAGAACACCGGCTCCTGGTAATGGAAGCGGGCGATACCGGGCGCTGGTTCGACGACTTCTGGGTCGGCCAGCGCTTCGAAACGGACGGCTACACCTTCACCGAAAGCAGCATCATCGACTTCGCGCTGCAATACGATCCGCAATATTTCCATCTCGACCGGGAACGCGCCGTCGAGAGCATCTATGGCGGACTGGTGGCGAGTGGTTTCCACACGCTTGCGGTAGTCTTCCGCCTGCTCGTCCAGGCGCGGGTGTTCGGGTCCGGCAATCTGGGCGGGAAGGGCATGGACGAGTTGCGCTGGCAACGTGCGGTCCGGCCGGGCGATACGCTCCGCGTCACCTGCAAGGTCCTGGAACTGCTGCCGTCGTCTCATCCGGACCGAGGCAATATGCGTATGTCGTTCCGCGCGCGGAACCAGTACAACGAAACGGCGCTGAAGGGCGTGCTCATGCCGGTGATTCAGCGCAGGCCGGGCGCGGGATAGAAACGCCCGGGCAGGCTGCGGGCGAGCCTTGCTACCGATGACGCTGCCGGAGAAGATACTCGCGCGTCCCGCCCACGCGATCGCCGTGCTGTGCGTGGCTCAGGCGCTCGTCTGGACGCTGGCGCCTGCTTTGATCCACAGCGCGCCGCCGCTCGATGTCGTCGAGATGCTTGTCTGGGGCCGGGAAGGGGTCGTCGCGACCTTCAAGCACCCCAACCTGCCGGGACTGCTGCTGGAAGGCGTGCGAAGACTCTCCTTCGGTGCACTCTGGCCCGTTTACGCACTCGCCCAAGCCTGTGTGGTCGCAAGTTTCGTTGCCGTCTATCTGCTTGGGCGCGACCTGCTGGGGCCGGGCCGGGCGGTGGCCGGCACGCTGCTCCTGACAGGCATCTTCTACTACTCCTGGCCAACGTCGGAGATGAACCACAACCTCGTGCAGATGCCGCTCTGGGCGTGGGCATGCCTGACCTTGTGGCGCTCGGTGCAGGGCGGCCGCATCGCCTGGTGGCTCCTGCTGGGCGTTTTTGCAGGGCTGTCGCTCTGGGCGAAATACTCGTCGGGCCTCGTCCTGGCGGCGGCGGGCGTGTGGATGCTGGCGGATGCGCAGGCGCGCGCGCAGCTTGTCCGCATCGGACCGTGGGCGGCGCTTGCGGTCTTCGCTCTGGTTGCCGCGCCGCAGGCGGTGTTCCTGGTCGGGACGGATTTCCTGCCGCTCGACTATGCGCTGGCGCGGGCCGGCTCGGGCAGGGCAGGGGGGCCGCTCTCTTTCCTCCTCACCCAGATCGCAGACCATGCCGTCTTCCTGCTGATGGCGCTGACGGCGGGGCTGTTCGGGAAAGGGGCGTTCCGGTCGAGCCCGGAAGAGGCGCGCGCGCGCCGGTTCCTCATCGTCATGGGCCTGCTGCCCGCACTGCTGGCCGCGCTCATGGCCGCCGTAGCCGGGATGGGCCTGAAGGACATGTGGGGCATGCCCATGTTCAACCTCTCCGGCCTGCTGCTGCTGGCGCTGCTGCCGGGCCGTTTCGAAGGGCGAAGGCTCCCTCGGATTGCGGCCATGGCTGCGTGCCTGCTCATTCTGGTGCCGGCGGCATATGCGGCTTCGGTGGTCCTCCGCGCCGAGCGGTCGGACAAGCCTTCGCGGGTCGTCTGGCCGCAGGATGAGATCGCGTCCCGGCTGCTGCGTGCATATGAGAACGAGACCGGCGCCATGCCGCGGATCATCGCCGGGCCGGTCTGGGAGGCCGGTCTGGTCGCGCTGGCGGTGCCGGGCGGGCCTTCGGTGTCCATCGATGCCGACGAACGAAAGGCGCCCTGGGTCTCCGCGGAAGACATCGGGCGCAAGGGCGCATTGGTCGTGTGGCGGACGGGCTCGGAGCCCGCGCCGGGCCTGGTTGCGCTGGCTGCCGGGCGGACGACAACAGAGGAGACCTTCCGGTGGAGCGGCTCCGCCACGGCCCGGCCGATCCGGATCACGTGGGCGGCAGTCCCGCCTCGGGCTCGCTGAAGACGAAGAAGCGGTTCAGCAGATAGGTGAGCACGGCCGCAAGGCCCGTGAACAGCAGGAAGCCGATCCGGTAGTCGAGCCCGCCGATGTCCGCCCAGAGCGCCATCGCGCCGCCATGCAGGGAGACGACGGCCGCGTAGCAGGCGAGGAAGCGCGTGCCCGCCCGGCGATGGGGCGCGCGGCTCCTCAGCACGAATGTGCGGTTGCCGGCATAGGAAACCGCGATGCCGCAGACGGCTGCGAGCGCATTCGCGATGGCTGCCGAGGCCAGTCCAGCGCCCTCGATCAGGCCGGCAAGCACGCCGTAATGGACGACGGTGGCGAACAGCCCGTTCAGGATGAAACGAACGATTCGGCCGGCTTCCTCACGCATCGCGTGAACTGTCGAGCCCGGTCGTCTCCGTCTCCAGGATGAGCGAAGCCGCGGCCGCATCGAGGTCCGCCGGCGAGCGGTAGCCGAGCGCGTTCATGATGAGCGCGACCAAGCTGAGGATCGCGGTCTGGAGGAAGACCAGGACAAGGAAGCCCGTCACGAAGGTGAGCCATCCGGGCGGCGTCTGGCCGGAAAGCTTCAGGACGACACCCACCAGAAAGACCAGAACGCCGGATATAGCCGCCCCGGCGCATACGGCGCCCATTCTGGTCAGCACGGCGTCGTCGAACACCGCGACCGCCCGGATGCCGTGCAATGCCAGGTCGTAGAAGTTCATGCGCGACCGGCCATCGTATCGGGCGCCCCGGTCGCACGAGATTTCGACGCGCCGCAGCCTGGACTTGATGAGCGCCGCCGCGAGGTGGATGCGCGTCTCCTGCATGGCGGTAAGACGCAGCAGGGCGCGGCGGTCGAGGGCGCAGAAATTGCCGAACCGGATCTCCCGGCCCGTCAGCAGGCGGAAGAAGCGCCGGTAGAGCCGGTAGAAGACCCGGAAGGGCAGGGACTCCGTCCGCCGCCCCCGCTGCGCGACGACCGCGTTGCAGTCCGCCCCGATAGCGGCGACCAGTTGCGGCACGTTCTCGGGCCGGTCTTCGCCGTCGCTGTCCATGACGATCGCGCCGGCATAGCGCGGCTCCGAGGCGGCCGCGGCGAGACCGACCCAGATTGCCGTCTGGTGCCCGCTGTTGCGCTTCAGGCGGACGATCCGGCCGGCCAGCCCGGCATCCCGGATGGCATCGACCGCCGGCGGAGCCCCGATCGTTCCATCGTCCACCGCAAGGACCTCCAGTGGCACGCCGGCGTCGAGACGCGCGAGGTCCCGGCAAAGCGAGGCAAAGGAATCGCCGTCTTCGTAGACCGGGGTAACGACGGCCCAGACCGCTTCACGGTCGTGCGACATCGATCCGGTGTTCCGGGATGGTGCGGAGGAGTTCGCGGAACCAGTCGATCGTGGCGCCGAGGCCGTCTGCGAGCCCGGTGGCCGGCGTCCAGCCGAGCAGGTCGGTTGCGCGCGATATGTCGGGACGGCGCCTCGACGGATCGTCCTTTTCCAGCGGCACGAGTACGGTCTGCGACCCGCTTCCGCAGAGACTCACGACCGTCTCGGCGAGCGCTGCGATGGTCGTCTCGTCGGGGTTGCCGAGATTGACGGGACCGGGCGGCGCATCGTCGAGCGCCATGTAGGTCAGCAGGCCGTCTACAAGGTCGTCCACATAGCAGAAGGACCGGGTCTGGCTGCCGTCGCCGGCAAGGGTAAGCGGCCGGTCGAGCAGGGCCTGGACCACGAAATTCGAGACCACGCGGCCGTCGGACGGGTGCATCCGGGGACCGTAGGTGTTGAAGATACGGACGACCCGGATATCGACCCCGTGCTGGCGGTGGTAATCGAAGAACAGCGTTTCGGCGCAGCGCTTGCCTTCGTCGTAGCAGGCGCGGGGGCCGACGGGGTTCACATTGCCCCAGTCGTCTTCCTTCTGCGGGTGGGAGAGCGGGTCGCCGTACACCTCGCTGGTCGATGCCTGGAGGATGCGCGCGCCGCAGCGCCTGGCAAGCTCCAGCATGTTGATCGCCCCATGCACCGAGGTCTTCACGGTCTGCACGGGGTCATGCTTGTAATGCACCGGGCTCGCCGGGCAGGCGAGGTTGAAGATGAGGTCCACTTCCAGGCGCAGCGGCTCCGTGACGTCATGACGGATGAACTCGAAATTCGGTTCGTCCAGCAGATGCGCGATATTCGCCTTGGCGCCGGTGAACAGGTTGTCGAGGCAGATGACATCCGAGCCGTCGGCCATCAGGCGCTCGCAAAGGTGCGAGCCGATAAAGCCCGCCCCTCCGGTGACGAGCACACGTTCGGTGTAATGCCTCATCTGGGTGTTGCCGCCATCCGGCGCATAGGCCCCCTCCCGGTCCGGCGGTAGGCCGGCTTGTCGTCCGTGGCTATCGAGGGCCTATTGTAGCCTGCGGGGGTGTCCCGGCTATGCGGCTATGCGTCGGGCAGGAAGTCGCCGTCCGCGCGCCACCGCGACTCCAGGCTGCGGCGCAGCTTCACGAGAGCGCGGGCCTCCAGCTGGCGGACCCGTTCCTTGCTGACGCCTAGCTCCCGTCCCAGCGACTCCAGCGTGCGCGCATCGTCTTCCAGCAACCGTTCACGGATGATTTTCGCCTCGCGCTCGGGCAGTTCATCCAGCGCCTCCCGGATCCAGCGGGCGCGCAGGTTCCCGTCGAGATGCTCCATCGCATTGTCTTCGGGAGACGGGCGCTGGTCGGCAAGGAAATGCACCCAGGTCTCGTCGCCGTCCTCGCCGACGGGCGCGTCGAGCGAGCGGTCGGCGCCGGTCAGCCGGCCTTCCATCGTCTCCACGTCGCTTGTGGCAACCTTGAGTTCAGCCGCGATGCGTTCGCGCCCGCTGTCGTCGAGAGGCTTGCCCGTCCTGCCCTCGATGCGGGCACGCAGCCGGCGCAGATTGAAGAACAGCGACTTCTGTGACGACGTGGAGCCGGTACGCACGATCGACCAGTTGCGCAGCACATAGTCCTGCATCGCCGAACGGATCCACCAGGAAGCATAGGTCGAAAAACGCACTTCCCGTTCCGGCTCGAAACGGGCCGCCGCCTGCATCAGGCCGACCGCGCCTTCCTGCATCAGGTCCGCCATGGGCAGGCCGTAGTTCCGATATTTGGCCGCTGTGGCCGCAACAAGGCGCGTGTAGGCATTGACGAGCTCGTGCAGTGCGGTTTCGTCCTGCCCGTCGCGCCAGCGCAGCGCCAGTTCCTGTTCGCGTTCGCGAGTGAGCAGCGGCGTGCTCATCGCATGGCGAACGAAGTTCAACGCCCCCCTGCTATTGGCCGACCGGTCCAGATAGCTCATCTCGTTCCTTCCTGCGCCGCGTTTCGGTTGCCGAAAGGGCGCAACGCACTTCAACAGGTGGGCAGCGTCGCGCGGTTATTCAACCTGTCTTGCGATTCCGTCCTCCCGAAAACCGAGAGGCGGTCTGCCCGGGGAGAACAGACCGCCTCGCGATGCGATATCTTGTCGCTATCGGGGTCAGGCGGCCTGCAGCACCAGTTCCACTCGTTTTACGGCTTTGTCCTCGTCAATCTTCTCCACCACCGCAAGTTCCCGGCTCAGCCGTTCGAGCGCAGCCTGGTAAATCTGACGCTCGCTGTAGGACTGGTCCGGCTGGTCGGCGTTGCGGTGCAGGTCCCGCACGACCTCGGCGATGAGAATCGGATCGCCGGAGTTGATTTTCGCCTCGTATTCCTGGGCGCGCCTGCTCCACATCGTTCTCTTGATGCGCACCTTGCCTTTGAGAGTACGCAGGGCGTTCTGCATCTCCTTCTTCGTGGAAAGCGTTCTCAGCCCTGCCGTCTGCACCTTGGCGGTCGGGATGCGCAGCAGCATCTTTTCTTTCTCGAATTCGATGACCAGCATCTCGAGCTCGTAACCCGAAATCGTCTGATCCTCGACCGCCAGAACCTTCCCCACACCGTGCGCCGGATACACCACATGATTCCCGGCCCTGAAATTACCTCGCTTTGACATTCCGTCCCGTTGGTCCCCAGTTCCGTACCGATGCACCAACCGTGAAGGCAAAGCGCCCGGCCGTTTCAGCAAGCGGGCGCGCCAGAGACCTACTACAGTTGGCGGGGCTTCCTCCAAGCCCGGCCCGCAGGTTAGCATAAAATCAATGGGTTGGCCAGTCGCCCGCGGCGTTGCGCTCACCCGCCCGGGTTCGGACTGAAATGCGCTTCCAGCTTGCCTTCGACGCCTTCCCACGACTCCGCGTCCGACGGAGGGTCCTTGCGGTAGGTGATGTTCGGCCAGCTCTCCGAATAGCGGCGGTTGAACTCCACCCACTCCTCCATGCCGGGATCGGTATCAGGCTTGATCGCCTCGACAGGACATTCGGGTTCGCATACGCCGCAGTCGATGCACTCGTCCGGATGTATGACCAGCATGTTCTCGCCTTCATAGAAACAATCGACCGGACATACCTCGACGCAGTCGGTGTATTTGCACCGGATGCAGGCGTCGTTGACGATATAGGTCATAGGCGAGGTCTCCGGGCAGCGGGCGGTACCGCGCAATGGATGCCGCCATTTAGCAGCCGGGCAGGGCCTGTCAACCGTCGAGGTTCTCGTAAAGACGGGCCGCTTCGGGCGCCGGGCCGCGCCGCTCCGCCAACGCTTCCACCCGCACGACCCGGATCGCGCCCGCCTGGGGGAAGGTCAGGATGTCGCCCACGCGAAGCATGTGATGGGCCTTCTGCACCGGCCGGCGGTTCACCCTGACCCGGCCAGCCTGGCAGAGCTTCGTTGCCAGCCCGCGCGTCTTGAAGAAACGTGCACGCCAAAGCCATTGGTCGAGCCGCTGGCCCGCTGCCGTCCCGTTCACAATCCGACCTTGAGAGAGGCGAGCTTTGCGAACGGCGAACCGGGCCTGGCCCGGATGCGGCGCAGCGGTCTCGAACGGCTGCGGGTCATCTGCATGCCGGTTGCGCTGTCGCTTGCCTCATATCCGATATCCGCCAGAACGGCCGGCAGGTCGTCGAGGCGGCAGCCTGACACCCGGGCGAGTTGCAGTGTGGGAACAAACGGTCCCTGTTCCGCAAGACCGGCGGCGGCGTCCGCCAGCCGCTCCAGCACAGGCGCCCGGAGCGCCAGCGGGCCCGCAACGACATAGCCGGCGGCAGCATAGCGGGCCGCGGGTATTGCAGGGTCCAACGACAGTATCTGTCGGCCCGCCGTCAACGGCTCGCCGCCGGCATTCCGGTAAATGCGCCAAAGCAGGTCCAGCAGTCCGGCGGGCCGAGGCTTCTGCATCGCCGGTACGAACAGGGCGACACGGCCAATGCGCACTCCCAGCCGGCCGAGCGCTCGCCGATCAGCTTGAGACAACGATCTGGCGAGGTCGGCAACGGCGTCGCGCCTGAGCGTACCGAGCGCTTCAGCGATCCGGTAGGCGATTCCGCGCGCGCGGCCGGAAAGCCCCTCGGGACTGGCTAGCGCCGCCAGCGGGGCGAGGTCATGAGCAATCAGGCCGGCGGCCCATTCCCGGAGGCGGCCTTCCACGCGCCGCCGGGGAGCCGTCTCCAGAAGGTCGGAAGGCAGGACCCGGAGGCCAGGCGAAAGCGCAGTCGGACCGGCAATCAGGCGCGCGACCGGTTCGCGGTTCCAAAGCACCCGGCCGTCGGCGTCGAGAGTGAAACTCTCGTCGTTCGCCTCCACAAGTGCGTCCACCCTGCGCGCCGCTTCCTCCCGCAACACGCGCTGGGTAGCCAGCACCAGAGGCCGCCCGCCGCGTTCCGAGCGGGCTGCGGTGTAGCGAAAGCCGTCCAGGCGGCCGACGGTTTCGCCTTCCAGCAGGACGGAGCCGTCCCGCGCGACGGCTCCGGCGAGGTCGCCGCCTTCCCGCAAGCGCCGGGCCAACACGGCTGTTCGTCGATCCACGAAGCGCTGGGTCAGCCGTTCGTGCAATGCGTCGGAAAGCAGGTCCTCCAGCCGCCGGGTACGTTCCTGCCAGCCGGACGCATCGTCGAGCCACGCGGCGCGATAGGCGATATAGGTCCAGGTGCGCACCCCGGCGATGCGCGCCATGAGAGTGTCGATGTCGCCGTCCGTGCGCTCCAGCCGGCCGACCTGCCGGGCGACCCAATCCTCCGGCAACCGGCCGCCTCGATCGATCAGGTACCGGTAAATGCGTCCCAGCAAGTGGGCATGGGCGTCGGTCAGCGTCTTGCGGAAGTCGGGGACCTGGCAAACATCCCAGAGCATGGCGATCCTCTCGCGGCCGACCGCCGCCGCCCTGATCGCCGGGTCGCGGGCCAGCACGGCCAGCGCCTGCTGGTCCTCGCCGTCCCGTCCCGGCACGAAGAACGGGAAAGGCGGCGGACGTCCGAGGCTCGCCAGCAGCGCTTCGACACTCGAAAAGTCGAGGTCGTCATTGCGCCAGAAGACCGTTTGCAGGGGTTCGAACCGGTGTTCCTCCACCCGTGCGACCGTGCGCTCCTCCATTGGCCGCTGCTCCGCCGTAACGCCGAATGTGCCGTCGGCGACATGCCGTCCGGCGCGCCCCGCAATCTGGCCGACTTCGGCCGGTGCAAGCTTGCGCATGCGCCGGCCGTCAAATTTGCTGAGTGCGGAGAACGCGACATGGCGCACATCCATGTTGAGGCCCATGCCGATAGCATCGGTGGCGACCAGGTAGTCCACCTCGCCGGCCTGGTACATGCCGACCTGTGCGTTTCGCGCACGGGGACTGAGCGCGCCCAGCACCACCGCGGTGCCGCCGCGCTGCCGGCGGACCAGTTCGGCAAGGCGGTAAACCTCGCTTGCGGAGAACGCGACTACCGCGGAACGCGGCGGCAGCCTCGTCACCTTGCGGTAACCCGAATAGTCGAGCCGGGAGAAGCGGGGCCGGTCCTCGACCACCGCCTCCGGCGCCAATTGCCGCAACAGCGGCCGGATCGTCTCGGCGCCGAGAAACATCGTTTCGTGCTTGCCGCGGGCATGAAGAAGGCGGTTGGTGACGATGTGGCCGCGTTCCGGATCCGCTGCCATCTGCACTTCATCCACGGCGAGGAAGGCGACGCTCCGGTCGAGCGGCATCGATTCCGTCGTGCAGACAAAATACCGCGCCCGGGGCGGTATCAGCTTCTCCTCGCCAGTGACCAGCGCAACCGCGCTGGCGCCCTTGATGGCGGCGATACGGTCGTAGTTCTCACGTGCCAGCAACCGCAGCGGGAAGCCGATCATGCCGGACTCGTACCCGAGCATGCGCTGCACGGCGGCATAGGTCTTGCCGGTATTGGTCGGCCCGAGTAGTGCCGTAACCCGAGCCTGCCCGTCGGTTGCCCGCATACGCAGAGGGTCGGTCCGATTCCATGCCAGTTCAAGGGCAAATCCGTGTAGACCGTGCGCCGATGTGGGCCGAAGGATCGAGCGACGGCATTCGCCTCAGGCTTCGCGTGGCGCCCGGTGTACGCCGCCCGGGCCTGGGGGGCCTCGTCGACTCCGGGACGAGGCTGGCCGTTCGGGTGTCGGCGCGCCCGACGGAGGGCAAGGCCAATAAGGCCGTGGAAGACCTGCTTGCGAAGGCGCTGCGTGTCCCCAAAGGGCGCGTCCGGATCGTGCGGGGCCATCGGAGCCGGGACAAGACCGTCCGGATCGACGGCGACCCGGTCGCACTCGCGGCGGCGGCTTCTCTGCTGCCGGAAATAGGGTAGGGTGCCTCCCTCGGCTCCAAGTCACTGCAGAAGGACGTCATCTCCATGGACTACGGCATTGCGCAGTTTCCGACCGACTATTCCATTGCGCCGGCCGCGCTCGCAGTCGCCGCCGAAGAACGCGGTTTCGAGTCGTTCTGGGCTCCGGAGCATTCGCACATTCCATGGTCGCGGAAGTCTCCCTGGCCCGGCGGGGCCGAGTTGCCCAAGCAGTATTACGATGTCATGGACCAGTTCCTGGCGCTCGCCAGTGCGGCGACGGCGACCTCCCGGATCAAGCTCGGCACCGGCATATGCCTCGTCGTGCAGCGCGACCCGATCTACACCGCCAAGGAAGTCTCCACGCTAGACCGGCTTTCGAACGGGCGCTTCCTGTTCGGCGTCGGCGGCGGCTGGAATGCGGAGGAGATGGCAGACCACGGCACGGATTTCTCGACGCGGTTTGCCCTCATGGAGGAGCGCATCGCGGCCATGAAGGCGATCTGGACCGAGGCGAAGGCGGAGTATCACGGCGAGTTCGTCGATTTCGATTCTATGGCGCAGTGGCCGAAGCCGGTGCAGCGCCCGCATCCGCCGGTGATCGTCGGCGGGGCGTTCCCCTGGGGCGCGCGCCGGGCGATCGCCTATGGCGACGGCTGGATGCCGATAGGCGGACGCAACCAGGATGTGCTGGAGCTCCTGCCCCGCTTCCGGCAGATGGCCGCCGAAGCAGAACGCGACCCGGACTCGATTGCGGTGACGCTCTTCGGGGTCGAAGCGGACGCCGCGCTGCTCGACCGGGCCGAAGCTGCGAGTGTGGCGCGGGCGGTCTTCATGCTGCCGTCTGTGGACGATGCCGAAAGCCTGAAACTCCTCGACGCCCTAGTCGAGAAGCTCAAGCCACGCCTGTAGCGGATGTTGCGTCAGTCGCCGAAGAACGGCGTTTCGTTCTCGCCCCTGAGGCGGATGTCGAAGCGAAAACCGCCGTCTTCGGCTTGCGCCACCAATAGCGGCCGGCGGCCGGCGGGCACGGCCGCCAGCACGGGATCGTCGGCGTTCAGCTCCTCGCCGGGGAAATAGGCGCGGGTCCGCATGCGCCGGAGCAGCCCGGCTGAGAATACCGCGACCGAGACATGCGGCGCCTGCCAGCGATTGCCCTCGAAAGGCACCGGGCCCGGCACTACGGTCGTGAAGGAGAAGCCGCCCTCGGCGTCCGTCAACACCCGGCCGAATCCGTTGAAATGCGGGTCGCGCGGGCGCGCCTCGTCCCTGTCAAGAGGATGGGCGTAGGCACCCGCCGCATTGGCCTGCCAGATCTCGACCAGCGCATCCCGGACGGGCGCGGCGTTCACATCGGTGACGCGGCCCCGCAGGAAGATGGCGCGTCCCTCTGCCTTGCCGCCGCCGGTGAGGTCGGCACTGAACGGCAGCGCATAGTTGAAGAACGGCCCCAGCGTCTGCGACGCGGTCGGCGCAATGCTCATGCCTGCAACCCTTCGTCTTCCATCGGCGTCTGGTTCCGGCCTCTCAGCACGATGTCGAAGCCGTAGCCCAGCGCATGCTCGTGCAGGCCGACGGAAGTATCGGTCACCGCGACGAGCCGCTCCCTCGCGGCGTCGTCCGGCACGGACATGAAGATGGAGTCGAGTTCGTTCAGCGGGTCGCCCGGGAAATAGACCTGGGTAATCATCCGGCTCAGGAACGCATAGCCGTATATCGAAAGGTGGATATGCGGCGGGCGCCACCAATTGCCGGAATTCGGCACCGGATAGGCGCCGGGCTTGATGGTGACGAAGCGGTACCGGCCTTCCGAATCCGTCACGGCTCGCCCTCCGCCGACGAAGTGGGGGTCCAGCGGCGCATCGCGCCCGTCCACCGGATGGCGGTATTTGCCGGAGGCATTCGCCTGCCAGGCTTCGACCAGCACGCCGGGAAGCGGGCGCGCGTCCTCGTCGCGGACCTGTCCGGCAAGAACCATCAGCTGGCCAAGCGCCTTGCCGCCCGCGGTCAGGTCCGCCTCGTCCTGCGAGACTCCCTCGCGCGGGAAGAGCGGCCCGGTGATCTCCGAAAGCGTCACCGGAGCCTCGACGAAGGGTTGCGACGGGGCGAGCTGGCTTGTGCGGAAATAGCGCTCGGAGTTGACCCCCGGCTGCGTGCCCTCCGGATAGGATGCATATTCGACCATGAGGCTTCTCCCGGTTGACGGCTGGAGCCGCGTTATGCGCCTGCCTTTATCATGTCTGCGGCCTTCTCGGCGATCATCAGCACAGCGGCGTTGGTGTTGGCCGAGACCATGCGCGGCATCACCGACGCGTCGACCACCCGAAGGCCCCCCAATCCGCGCAGGCGGAGCGAGGAATCAACCACTGCCATAGGGTCGTCGCCCATCTTGCAGGTGCCGATGGGATGATAGACCGTCGCGCCGTTGGAGCGGCAGTAGTGGAGGAGTTCGTCGTCGCTCTTCCGCTCGGCGCCAGGAATGGTTTCGCACTCGATATAGGGCGCGATGGCGGGCTGTTCGAATATCTTTCGCGCGAGCTTCAGCGCGCCCGTCATGGTATCGCAGTCGGTCTGCGTGGCGAGATAGTTCGGACGGATGACGGGATGGCGGTCCGGATCGTTCGCGCCGATATGGATCGAGCCGATGCTTTCCGGCCGATGCTGCCAGAAGCCGAGCGTCATGCCGGGATAGTCGTCCAGAACGCTGATGACCCCGTCCTTGTAGCTCGCGGGCGCGAAGCTGTACTGCACATCCGGTGTCGCCATGCCCGGCATGATCTTGACCGAGGCGCTGACATTGCCCGGCGCGGCGGTCAGCAGGCCGGTGCGTGTGGTCGCGTAGCGCACGGTTTCCCAGAGCAGGGGCAGTCCCTTCGAACGCTCGTTGAAGGTGCGGATGCCTTTCGCCTTCATGCAGATGCGGGCGACATAATGGTCCTGGAGGTTCTCTCCGACGCCGGGCAGGTGGTGGACCGGTTCGATCCCGAGCGGCTTGAGCCGCTCGCCGTCGCCGATACCCGACAGTTCCAGCAGTTGCGGCGAAGCGATGGATCCGGACGACAGGATAACCTCGGCGTTGGCCCGGACCTCTCGGACGGTATTGCCCTGCCGGAACACGACCCCGACCACGCGCCCCTCTTCGACGACAAGCCGCTGGGCAAGCGCATGCGTCTCCACCCGCAGGTTCGTCCGGCCGTCCGTCTGGCGCAGATAGGTCCGTGCGGTGCTCTCCCGGCGGCCGTTGCGGATGGCGTGCTGGAAGTAGCCTACACCTTCCTGCTCGCCGTCATTGTAGTCGTTGTTGCGCGGGATGCCGGCCTCCATGCAGGCTTCGATGAACAGCCTCGTCAGCGGATGCTGCTCGATCGGGTCGATGACGTTGATCGGGCCGCCCCGGCCGCGAATCTCCTCGTCGCCGCCCGCCCGGTTCTCGAACCTCTTGAAGTAGGGAAGCACCTCTTCGTAGGACCAGCCGCGGTTGCCGAGCTGGGCCCATCCGTCATAGTCCTCGGGCTGGCCGCGCACGATGAGGTGGCCGTTGATCGCGGACGAGCCGCCCAGCACCTTGCCGCGTGGCCAGTGAATCGCCCGGTTCCCGCTGTTCTCCTCCTTCTCGGTTGCGTAGCACCAGTTGACGGAGGTGTCGTACAGCGTCTTGAAGAAGCCGGCGGGTATATGGATGAAGGGGTTGAGGTCGCGCCCGCCCGCCTCCAGCAGCAACACGCTGGCCGCCGGGTTCTCGCTCAGGCGATTGGCCATGACGCAGCCGGCGGACCCGGCGCCGATAACGATATAGTCGAAGCGGTTCATCCCGCCTTGCCTCCCCCGTACGGTTCGCTGTGGCGGCGAATGTCGGATACTACGGTGCATCGCAGCTTACGATGGAGCGCGCCGAATTCAACAATCGAGGATCGCTGGACTATCGTCCCGGATACCCGGAAGGCGGGTCTCCATATCGTGGATGTGCCGGTTCACGATGCAAACCGCCCGGGCGCCTCACTCCGGCTTGCGGAAGAGCTGGATGCCCCAGGCCAGGTGTCCGGCATCCGCGGCCTTCACCCAGTTCTCGAGGCCGACGGTCATCTTGTCGAGATACCCGGCCGAGGCGCCGTTTTCGCGCAACTCGTCGTAACGGGCCGTGAGGTCCTTCCGCACCCGGTCGTAATGGGTGCGGAGATGGCCTGTCATGTTCTCCTGTGCCAACACCTCGAAGCCCAGAGCCTGCGCTGCTTTGCGGTAGTAGTGCGCGGAGCCGAGGCTGTTGAGCTGGAGCCGGTCGTAGACGGGCTGGAGCACGCCGTCCGGCACGTCGTCGGCCTGCATCGGGTCGGTGAAAACAAAGTGGCCGCCCGGCTTCAGCACGCGCCAGACCTCGGCCAGCACCCTGTCGCGCTGGTCCGAGTGCAGGATGGCGTCCTGACTCCATACCGCGTCGTAGCTGGCGTTCGGATCGGGGATGTTTTCGAAGACGCCGTGCACCACTGATATCCGGCTGCCGAGCTTTGCCTGCCGGTTCCTGGCCCGGTTGGTGTCGTTCTGCGTCTCGGAGATGTTCAGGCATGTGGCCGTGCAGCCGGTCCGCTTGACGAGGCGCCGCATCGAACCGCCGTAACCGGCCCCGATGTCCATGACGCGGGTGTCGGGGCCGATACCCGGCAGCATCGCCATCATCCGGTCGACGGTTTCGGCGCTGGCCTCGCGGATGTCCTGCGTCGTCTCGTAGATGCCGATATGCAGGTCCTCGCCGCCCCAGACCATCGAGTAGAACGTGTCGGCGTCGTCGCTGTCGTAATAGTCCTCGGTGACGTCGCGAACGTCGATCTCGCCTTCCTCGCGGACGCCGCCGCCCCAGCGCACGACATGCAGCGTGGACTTCTCGGCAACATGAATGAAGAAGTCCGGTTCGTTCTCTGCGTAAGTCTCCTGGAAGTCGCCATAGGTTCGCACCCGTGCGAAACCCGCCTCGCTGAGCAGACGGCGCACGTAGTTCTTGCGAATCGGACTGAGGTTGAGCGTGTAGCCGGAACCGTCGGCGAAACTGTACTTCATCCGGACGAGGCTGTCGTCGATATATTCGGGCTCCGCATTCACTTCGTCGCCGCAGTAATAGTATTTGTGCTTGGACGAGAAGCCCTCATCCAGCATGGCGTCGTAGTTACGCTGGTCCAGGATCAACATCCCGTCATGCTTCAGCGCGGCGTAGAACTCGGCCAAGGCGCGACGGCGGTCCTGCTCGTCATGCAGGTGGGTGAACGAGTTGCCGAGGCAGATGATCGCGTCGTACTTGCCCTGGATATGACGGTTCAGCCAACGCCAGTCGGCTTGGACGGTTTTGAGGATCAACCCGCGCGCCCTGGCATTGTCGAACGCTTTGGCCAGCATCGTCGCCGACCCATCGGTCGACGTCACATCGAAGCCGGCCTCGGTCAGTCGTACCGAGTGGAAGCCCGTGCCACAGGCGACGTCCAGCACGGACTCCTTGCCGCGGGCGCGAAGCACGTCGATGAAGAACTGTCCCTCGCTCTCGGCGCGCGCCGCCCAGTTGATCAGCTCATCCCACTTCTCAACAAACGAGAGGATGTACTCGCCGCGGTAGAGATCGGTTTCGCGGTCCTCGAGCGGGTCGTCGCTGTAGCTCTGGCGGTCGAGCGCAAACTCCGAGTTCGTCGTCAACAGGGACGCATCTGGCATAGTTCGATCCTTCTCCCGGTTATTCGCCGGTCCCGTCCGGACCGGCTTGTCATGGACCGGCCCGGTAAAGAGCCGATGCACGTTGGATGCCGTTTGCGCCATAAGTCGGGATCGGGCCTGCAATGAGGCCCCGTCCCCTCAAAAGTCCGGCGCGTCCTGCCCAGGCAAGCGCTTGCGCCGTTGCAAGGATGCCGGCAGGGGCTCGCTGCGGTCGATATGTGCCGCAGTGGAGGCCGCGGTCGCCCGGAGGCGAAGCGGCACTCTCGAAGTCAGTTCAATGACAAGGGAAGCTCCCGGGGCCGTTCGGCCGCTCGGACGAGCCACAGCTTCCCCTTGAAGATGGAACGACGATATTACGGGATGAGGCTCTTGTAAAATTTCCGGGCCGCACCGGTTCGGAAGCCGGTTCGCGGCAAGGCTGCCCGCCAGCAACCAGTCCTCGATTTCCTGGTGCTGACGGCGGGCTTAGTCGGCGGCAGCTTGCGCTGCTGCGCGGGTTCGGCCCTTGCGTGCGCCGTCGATGATCGCGCCCGAGGACGCCATGCCGTCGATGTCCCGGTCGCTGTAGCCAAATTCGCGGAGCACGGCGCGGCTGTGGGCTCCAAGGTCCGGCGCGGTCGCAAGGAAGCTTCCTTCCGGAGCCGTCTCGATGGCGGGCACGACATGCATCGGCACCCGCCCGACCGCATCGTGCTCCTGCCAGGCGACGGCCTCGTTATGGAGCACCTGCGGTTCCCGGAAATAGTCGCCGAAATCGTTGACTGGCCCGGCAATGATGTCCGCCTCGCCGAGGAGCCTGACCCACTCCGCCGTGGGCCGCTCCCTTACCAGCGGGCGCAGCAGCGCGAGCAAGGCAGCCTCGTGCTCGATCCGGGCTTCGTAGGTCGCAAAACGCGGGTCCCGTGCGAACTCCGGCCGGTCCACGAGGCTGCAAAGCGCCTCGAAATGCTTCTCGCGACGGGCATTGATATTCACGTAGCCGTCTGCGCTCTCGAATGTCCCGACAGGAACGCCGACCACCTGGGGCACAGGGCCTTCGAGATGGTATTCGATCATCTTCGCGGCCATGAAGGCGCCGGCGGACTGCTGAAGACTCATGTCTATGTAGCGGCCGGGTGCGCCCCGGACGGCGCGGGCATACAGAGCCGTCGAGACCGCCTGGAAGGCATAGAGGCCGGTCATCACGTCGATGGCGATCATGCCGACCCGCTGCGGCAGCCCATCCTTGTCCCGGTTCATTGACATCATGCCGGTCACCGCCTGGGCTATCGAGTCTGTCAGCGGCCGGTCGCTCCACGGTCCCGTCTGGCCGTAGCCCGTCACGGACAGGTAGATGACATCCGGATTGACGGCCCGTACGCTCTCATAGCCGAGGCCGAACCGCGCGGTAACGCCCGGCCGGAATGCCTCCAGAACCACATCCGCGGCTGCCGCAATCTTCGCTGCCGCGTCCCTCGCTTCCTGCTGTTTCAGGTCAAGGGCGAGCGAGCGCTTGCCTCGATTGACCTGAAGGAAAAAGGCGGAGTAGGGTCCGTGCCGCTTGCCGATACCCCGTCCCCAGTCGCCGCCGGGCGGTTCGATCTTGATGACATCGGCGCCGTGCTGAGCCAGAAGAAAGGCGCAATGAGGCCCTGCGACGCCCTGCGTCAGGTCGCAAACGCGAAGGCCGGCAAAGGCGCGGTGGTCGGTCGTCATTGATGAGCCTCTTGTTCTAGCGCGGCCGTCCACACCGGCCGGCCCTCGACGGGATATTGCGGATCGTTGTAGCCGGGCGTGGAAGGATGGCCGGGCGCCACAAGGCCGTCTATCAGCGCTTCGTCTTCGGCGGTGAAAGCGCGGTCCATCGCGCCCAGATAGTCGCGCCACTGCGCCGGCGTCCGGGGACCGCCGATGACCGAGGTGACGAAACGGTTGTTGAGTACCCAGAGAGTTGCAAACTGGGAGGCCGTCATGCCGCGCTGCTTTGCGTGGGCAGCAACCTTCGCGGCAATCTCCAGCGATTCGTCCCGGATTTCCGTCTCCCGGATGCGCCGGTCGCCGCGCGCCGCCCGGCTGCCGGTCTCGGGCTCGGCGCCGGGTCGGTACTTCCCGGTTAGCACGCCGCGCGCGACGGGGCTGTAGGGCACGACGCCGAGGCCGAACCAGTTGCAGGCCGGCAGGTGCTCGGTCTCCGGCATCCGATTGACCGCATTGTAATAGGGCTGGCTGGCGACCGGGCGCGGCGCTCCGAGGGCGTCCGCGATCCGGCAGATTTCGGCGACCCTCCAGGACCTGTAGTTCGACACGCCGTAATAGAGCACCTTGCCGGCCCGGATCAGGTCGTCCATCGCCCGCACGGTCTCCTCGAGCGGCGTGTCGGGGTCTTCCTTGTGCAGGTAGTAGAGGTCGATCCGGTCGGTGCCGAGGCGTTTCAGACTGGCCTCGCAGGCGCGGACCATCCACTTCCGCGAGAGGCCGCCCCCATTGGGTCCTTCGCCCATCGGGTTGAAGAGCTTGGTTGCGACGACCCAGCCGTCGCGGTCGCGCGCCACGGCCCGGCCGACGACTTCCTCCGAGCGTCCCCGGTTATAGCCGTCCGCCGTGTCGACAAAGTTGACGCCGGCGGTCCGGGCGTCCTCGACCATGGCTTCGGCGTCCTCGGGCGCCGTCGGCCCGCCGAACATCATCGCGCCCAGGCACAGCTTAGAGACCTTGAGGCCGCTCCGCCCGAGATTCCGGTATTCCACTGGGTTTTCCCCCATGCTTGCGCGCCTCTATATGGCCGAACCGCTACCGGCGCGGCAAGTATCGGCTGTCGTCGGCGCCGTGCCCGGTTTGCGCGTCGGCACGGTGGCCAATAGGATGACCGGCATAACGCTCCGGCTACCGGTTCGGGTGCAAGGGGCGGGCCTCGTGCCGGAGTGGGAGGGGAACCGGGGATGACCGTCGAGCCGCGCGCCTTCCGGGACACACTAGGGCGGATGCCGACCGGAGTGACCGTGATTACGACCACGGCGCATAACGGGGAAATGCACGGTGTGACGATCGGGTCGTTCAGTTCCCTGTCGCTTCAGCCGCCACTGGTGCTTTTTTGTCTGGACAAGGATGCCAACTGCCGCCAGGCGTTTCTCGACAGCACTCATTTCGCGGTCAATGTGCTGGCCGAGAACCAGTCGGGAATTTCCTCGATTTTCGCCACCAAGAATGCGCCTCGTCCGTGGCACGAACTCGACTGGTCCATCGGCGAGGCAAGCGGCGCGCCGCTGATGGCGGGCGCCGTCGCCCAGATCGAATGCACCACCGAGGCGATCCATGACGGCGGGGACCACGACATCCTGATCGGGCGGGCAAGAACCCTGGCTACTGACGACGAGGGCCGTCCGTTGATCTTCTTTGCCGGCGGCTACCGCCGGTTGGATGCCGACGGGTCCGCATAGGTCCACTCCCGGCGGACCGAAGCATCGGTTTCCGCCGGAAGCTGCGCGGCTCGAAGTTCATCGAATTCGGGTGAGGGCAGCAGTTCGCGAAGCGCCCAGACTGCGGCGCCCCTCACCAGCGGCGCCGCATCGTCGAGCGCATGCCTTGCAGTCGGGACCAGTTCCGCATCGTCGCTGTTGCCGACGGCGATGAGCACATTGCGCAGGAAGCGGTTGCGGCCGGTGCGCTTGATCGGCGAGCCGGCGAAGACCTCCCGGAATCCGGCTTCGTCGAGCCCGGCGAGGTCGGCGAGCTTGGGCGCCGTAAGTTCGACGCGGGGCAGCAGCTCCTGCTCGCTGGCGCGGGCGGCGAACTTGTTCCACGGGCAGACGGCCAGGCAGTCGTCGCAGCCGTAGATGCGGTTCCCCATGGCGCGGCGGAACTCATGCGGAACAGGCGCCTTGTGCTCGATGGTGAGGTAGGAGATGCAGCGCCGGGGATCGAGCCGGTAGGGGCCGGTGAAGGCCTCGGTCGGGCAGACGTCGAGGCAGGCGCGGCAACTGCCACAGCGGTCCTCATGCGGTTCGTCCGGCTCGAGCGCCAGGGTCGTGAAGACCTCGCCGAGGAAAAGCCAGGAACCGTAGCGGCGCGATACGAGATTGGTGTGCTTGCCCTGCCAGCCGAGACCGGCAGCCTCGGCAGCGGGCTTTTCCATGACGGGCGCGGTATCGACGAACACCTTGACCGCTCCGCCGGAGGTCTCGACCAGCCAGCGGGCCAGCTGTTTCAGCTTTCGCTTGACGACATCGTGATAGTCGCGGGCCGTGCGGGCATAGACCGAGACTGTGCCTCGCTCCTTCTTCGAGAGCAATTCGAGTGGATCGCCCGTCGGCCCGTAGCTCATGGCCAGCGCAATGACCGTCTTTGCCTCCGGCCAGAGCGCGTCGGGGCTCGAACGGCGGGCCTCGTTCGCGGCAAGCCAGCCCATGTCCCCGTAGCGGCCATCCCCGAGGAACTCCCGAAGATTCCGGCGGACCTCGAGGCGAGATGCCGCCGGCGCAAAGCCGACGGCATCGAATCCCAGCGCCAGCGCATGTTCCCTGATTGCTGCCGGCCCGGCAGGCGCTGGCGACGCCGGGCCGGCAGATGCCATCAGAATGGCGGGTTCTGCGCCGCCAGCATGCCGTAAAGCATCGGGATCGACAGCATGGTGTTGGTGCGCGAGAACAGCAGCGCCCGACGCGCGGCCGGAGGCTTCTGGTCGTCCGGCGCATCCACGATGCCGAGCGCGATCTTCTGGCTGGGCCAGATCACGAACCAGACATTGAAGGCCATGATGAGGCCGAGCCACATGCCGATGCCGATGAAGGCGCTGACGCTGCTGCCGTCGGCCAGGCCGATGGCAAGCCAGTCGCCGAACGTGCCCTGCATCAGGGCAAGCAACAGGCCCCAGAGCACAGTCGAGGCCGCCGACCACCTGAACCAGAACAGTACGGCCGGAGCGATGTGCTTGCCGATGGCGGGTTTCATCTCATCGGGGATTTTCGGCATGGTCGGGACCTGCACGAAGTTCAAGTACCAAAGCAGGCCGATCCACATGACGCCGCTCAGCACATGGAACCATCGAACGAGATGGAGAAGGAATTCATTTTCCATGACGTATCGCCCTCCCTTTCCGCGCCTAGCTGCCGATTGCTTGGGCGACGATTATCAGGACGACGGTCAACACGACCCCCAGTCCGACCGTCATGTGGAGCGATTCCAAGGGGTTCTTCATCGACGTCTCCTCCCCGCCGGGTTTTCGCGCGATTATAGCAGCGAGCCGGCGTGCGAAAGCAAGCAGCGTTTACAGCGGAATTCCGGATGGCCGATTCGAATG
This sequence comes from Alphaproteobacteria bacterium, assembly GCA_022821735.1. Taxonomy (GTDB): domain Bacteria; phylum Pseudomonadota; class Alphaproteobacteria; order Bin95; family Bin95; genus Bin95. Next base: position 30,138 of record JAJECZ010000129.1, read on the forward strand.
ACGACGCCTATTGCAGGGACCGGGTGGCCCGCTTCGACCCGGACCGCGCCGCCGTCATCGCGTTCCAGCCGGCGGAAAGCAGGCCCGGCCTCTATGCGCTGCACGCCTTCAACCTCGAAATATCGCATCTCAGGGAGACGGCGGGCGAGCCGGCGCTCGGCGTCATGCGGCTCCAGTGGTGGCGCGACGCGCTCGACGAGGCCGCTTCGGGTCGGGAACGCCGCCACGCCGTGCTGCAGCCGCTGGCGGCCGCCATACGCAGGCATGACCTGCCCGCGGCCTATTTCCGGCGCCTTCTGGATGCGCGCGAGGCGGACCTGGACGCATCGCCGCCCGCCGACCTGGCTGCTTATGCGCGCGAGACGGGCGGAACCCTGGCGGCGCTTGCGGGACAGGTCGTGAGCGGGCGGCCGGGGAACGAAGACATCGGCGCCGCCTGGGCGCTTGTCGGCTGGCTGCGCGCGGCCGCCTTCTTTCGCTGGCCATTGCCGGAGGGGGCCGAGCCGCGCGCCATCGTGCGGGAGGCCGCAGCACTGCTGCCGCCCGCTGCCGACCCGTACGGACGCGCGCTTGCAGCACTGACGCGCGCTTATATCCGAAAACTCGACCGACTGGACTACGATCTCTCCGATTCGCGCGCGGCCGAACCGTTGCGGCTCAGGGGCTGGCGCATCGCGTTTGGGAGGGGTTGAAGCATGGCGAAGGCAGGCCAGGTCGTATTCTCGCGGATGCAGAGGGTCGTGTGGGGACGGCCCGCTGCGGAAGTCGTGGCCGAAGAGGCGGGCCGGCTCGGGGCGGAGCGCGTCTTTCTCATCGTGAGCCGGACCCTGAACCGCGAGAGCGATGTCGTCTCGGAGATCGGCAGGGGGCTCGGGAACCGCGTCGCGGGGTTGTTCGAAGGCATCCCGGCGCATGTCCACCGCGAAACGGTGATCGCGGCGACTCGCGAGGCTTGCGCGGCGAAGGCGGACCTGATCGTCACCGTCGGCGGCAGTTCCGCGTCCGGCGTCGGCAAGATGGCTCGGCTGGCGCTGGCGCACGGGCTCGAAACCGTGGACGACATGGAGCCGTTCCGCACGGTCACAGCACCCGACGGCACAAGAACGAAGCCGGAATTCCGGGGGCCCGACATCGGCCAGGTCGCCGTGCCGACAACGCTTTCGGGCGGCGAGTACTACCACTACCAGGGGAGCACCGACACGCGCATTCCGGAGAAGCAGGGCTATGAGCACCCGGACATGATCCCGACCTCGGTAGTGCTGGACCCCTGGGCCGCGCTGCATACGCCTGAGTGGTTGTGGTTCTCAACCGGCATCCGGGCGGTGGACCATGCGGTCGAAGGGCTCTGCGCGCCCGGCGCCAATGCCTATACCGACGGCATGAACCTCCAGGCGCTCAGGCTTCTGGCCCGCTCGCTCGCGGCGTCGAAGGCTGCGCCCGGCGATGTGGATGCGCGGCTGGAAAGCCAGCTCGGCGCCTGGATGTCGATGGCCGGTGTCACGGCGGGCGTGCGGGTGGGGGCCAGCCACGGAATCGGGCATGTCCTCGGCGGCGCCTGCGACGTGCCGCACGGCTACACCTCCTGCGTGATGCTGGCTCCGGTGCTGCGCTGGAACCGGCAGGCCGAGGGGGGCGCAGAGCGCCAGCGGGTCGTGTCCGGGGCGATGGGGCAGCCGGACCGCCCGGCGGCCGACCTCGTGGCCGAGCTGGTCGCTGGCCTGGGTCTGCCGACGCGGCTCGGCGATGTCGGCGTCGGACCGGACCGTTTCCCGGAAATCGCCGAGCAGGCGATGCGCGAACCCTTTGTCCATGCCAATCCGCGCCCGGTGCGCAGCGTCGGCGATGTCCTGGAAATTCTGCGCAGCGCTCTGTAGCCGGCGCTTGACATTCTTCCCATATATTCTATATATGTTCTGTCAAATCCCTGACAGGGCGAAAGGGCCATGACCTGGAGCTGACGGGCCGGCGCAGCCGCGCAAGCCGCCTTTTCCGGACCTCTGCCGCGAACCCGCCGCCCCGCGGCGACGAGGGGAGAGGCCGGCCCGGCGGCCGGCTGTCGCGGTCTGCCTGGGCGGCCGGAG
>JAJECZ010000277.1 GCA_022821735.1 Alphaproteobacteria bacterium
ACATCGACCCCGTAAACGGCGGACAGGGCCTCTTCGGTGAGGGCGGCTGCAGGCGGGCCGGTTGCCTGTACACGGCCTTCGTGGAGCAGGGCGACATCGGTTCCGACGGCGAATGCATGGTCCGGGTCGTGGGTCGAGAGAATGACCGTGAGCCCGTCGGCGGCAAGCCCGGCGATTTCCCGGAGCACCAGCGCCTGGTTGCCAAAATCGAGACTGGCGGTCGGCTCATCCATGATGAGCACCTGCGTTTCCTGCGCAAGCGCCCGCGCGACCAGCACCAGCTGGCGCTGGCCGCCGGAGAGCCGGGTGTAATCGGCTTCCGCCAGTTCATCGATGTGCAAGCGGGTCAAGGCGCGGCGTGCGGCGTCGCGGTCGGCCTCGCCCGGCTGGGAGAATGGTCCGAGCCGCGCCGTCCTGCCCATCAGGACGACTTCGAATGCGGACCAGGCGAAGGGCGGCGTATGGGCCTGCGGCACATAGGCGATGCGGCGCGCAATCTCGGCCCGCGGGAGGCGGTCGAGCGGCTGGCCCTCCAGAAGCACCGAACCGCCCCGCGCCGGGATAAGGCCGAGCTGTGTCCTGAAGAGCGTGGTCTTGCCCGAACCGTTGGGGCCGAGCAGGCAGAGCACCGCGCCGGGTCCGGCGGCGAGCGTGATTCCCGACCCCACTTCGCGCCCGGGATAGCCGATAGCCAGGTCCTGCGTTTCGAGCGTCATGCCCATGCGCGCCTGCCCCGTGCGAGCAGCCAGAGGAAGAAGGGGGCCCCGACTACGGCGGTCAGAATGCCGAGAGGCACCTCGGCGGCGGAGATCGTGCGCGCCAGCGTATCGACCGCAAGCATGTAACCGGCGCCGAGAAGGGCGGCGGCCGGCAGGAGCCGGCCAAAGCCGGGGCCGACGATCATGCGGGCGATATGCGGAATGACGAGACCGACCCAGCCGACGACGCCTGCAACCGCGACGACGCTCGCCGTGATGAGGGTGGCGCAGACAATGACGATAAGTCGGAGCCGGCCGGCCTCGACGCCGAGCGCGCGGGCTTCCTCGTCACCAAGGGCCAGGACATTGATCCTCCAGCGCAGGAGAACCAGCGGCACGAGGCCGGCGGCCACGACCGGAGCTGCCGGGACGAGGTCGGCGGCCTTCACTCCGGCGAGGCTGCCGAGGAGCCAGAAGGTGATGGCGGGGAGCTGGTCGTAGGGGTCGGCCAGGACCTTCAGAAGCGATGTCGCCGCCCCGGCAAGCGCGCCGACCACCACGCCGGCCAGCACGAGAACGAGGGTGCGGTCGCCCGTCCGTACCGCAGCCGCAACGAAGGCGACGAGCATGACGGCGCCCAGCCCGCCGGCGAATCCCAGGAGCTGGATTGCCACGACCGGAAGCGACAGGAATATCCCGAGAACGGCGCCGAGACCCGCGCCCGCCGAGACGCCGAGAATGTCGGGCGAGACAAGCGGATTACGGAAGAGCGTCTGGTAGCAGGCGCCGGCCGCCGCGAGCGCTGCGCCGACCAGCAGCGAGGCTGCCACCCTCGGAAGCCGGATCGCCAGCAGCACGGTCTCCGCCTGGCCGGTGCTCCCGCGGCCCGTCAGCACCGACAAGGCTTCGACGAGCCCGAGCGGGTAAGGCCCGATCAGCAGCGCGGCGAAGGCGCAGAGGATCAACGCGCCGGTGAGCCAGAGCGCCGCTCCGGCGCCTGCTCGCCCGCGGTAGCGAGCGAGGTTCAAGGCGCCCGTCCGCCCGCCCGCTCCAGCAGCCGGTCGAGTTCCGCCTCGCCGAGATCGACATGGTACCAGAGCTTGTAGAAGGCGTGCGCTTCGCCCCGCAGATCGCCCGGCCACAGATGGGGATAGAAGAGGCCGGCGAGCCATTTCAGGCCCATCATCCGGTTGATGGAGGGCGGACGGTCGATCCAGCCGAACGGCGCGGTCGGGGAGAGATAGACCCGGCTTCGGCGAACCGCCGCGATGCCCTGCCACAGCGGGTCCCGCCAGACGCGGTCGTAGAAGGTCCGGTCCCAGGTGACTATAGTATCGGGATCCGCGACGATCACCTGTTCGGGCGATGCCCGCACGAGCCCGTGGCGGCCCGGCGCATCGGCTACGTTCCGTCCGCCTGCAAGCTCGATGATCTCGGTGTTGATGGAGCCCTTCAACCCTGTCTCGAGGCCGTCCGGGCCGCGGGCGAGATAGACCCGCGGGCGCCGCTTCGCAGGCACGCTGCCAAGCGCGGCCTCGAGTTGCGCGAAGGTGGCCTCGACATCCGCCGCAAGCGCCTCTCCCCGGTCCGGAACACCGAGTGCTTCGCCCAGCAGGCGGAGCGAGGCGGTGGTTTCCGCGAAGCGCCCATTGACGAGGAGATACGGGATGCCGGTCTGTTCCTGGACGCGGTTCGCGAGGTCGATATAGGTATCCCGCACGGACCCGAAATCGACGATGAGGTCGGGCTTGAGTGCGAGTACCCGTTCGAGGTTCGCGTCGCCGCCGCGCCCGGTGAGGCGGCCGGTCTCGGGAAGCTCGCGCCAGGGCGCTGCGATATAGGGCTTCTCATAGTCCCGAAGCGCGCGCGGCCATCCGAGCAGCGCCTCCGGCTTCAGTGCATAGATGAGGATCGAGGCGGGCGGACCGGCCGCAAAGACGCGCGCCGCCCGATCGGGGATTTCCACGACCCTGCCGGCGGAGTCCTCGACCGTGCGCGCCTCGCCCGGCGCGCCGAAGACGACCGGGACAACCGCCAGCGCAGACCGCAAAAGCCGTTTCATGCGGCAATCCTTATGCCAGAGGGCTCCGATGCGCCAGCCGGGTCCGGCGCGCGTCCGTCAGTTTCCGGCGTTGGGGAAGAAGAGCTGTTGGCCGTCCACCCGGTAGGAGGCTATGGCCGCCTGTCCCTCCCGGGAGAGCATCCAGTCAACGAATTGCCGGCCGGGACCGGCCCTGACATTCGGGTGTTTCTCGGGGTTCACCGGCACGATGCCGTACTGGTTGAACAGCCCCGGGTCGCCCTCGACGAGGATCCGGTGGCCGTTCTTGTTGCCGAAGCTCGTCCAGGTGGCGCGGTCGGTCAGGACGTAGGCGCCCATGCCGGCGCCTATGTTGAGCGTTGCGCCCATGCCCGAGCCGGTTTCCCGGTACCAGCCACCGGAGGCTGCCGCTACATCCACCCCGGCTTCCGCCCAGAGCGCCAGTTCCGCCTTGTGCGTGCCACTGTCGTCGCCGCGCGAGGCGAAGGGAGCCTTGGCCCTTGCAATCCCGGTCAGCGCCGCCACGGCATCGTCCGACCCCGCGACGCCGGCGGGGTCCGCCGCCGGGCCGACGATGACGAAATCGTTGTACATGAGGTCGAAGCGCGCAATGCCGTGGCCCGCCGCGACGAACTCCTCTTCGGCGCGTTTCGAGTGGACCAGCAGCACGTCGCCGTCGCCGTTGGCCGCATTCCTGATTGCCTGGCCGGTACCGACCGCGACGACGCGCACCTCGATCCCGGTCTTCTGCCGGAACAGCGGCAGGATGTGGTCGTACAGGCCCGAGTTCTGGGTCGATGTCGTGGACTGGACGACGATGAATTTGTCCGTCGCGGCCAGCGGTCCGGCTGCGATGAACCCGGCTGCCGCGAGCGCAAGGACGATAGGCCGGAACACGATATCCACGCCCTCGGGTCTAGGCTTCCGGGGACGGGGACTCGAGATAGAGGCGGCCCTGAAGCCAGGCGCGCGCCGCTTCGGAGCGGGGCGCATCCAGCAGGTTGGCCGCGTGTCCGGCCTCCACGACGCGCCCGCCATGCAGGAAGACCAGGTCGTCGCCGAGGCGCCGCGCCTGCCCGGTGTCGTGTGTGACGAGCACGATCGCGACGCCGCTCTCATGCGCGTCCGCGACCAGGCGTTCGATGGCGTGGGTCGAGCCCGGATCGAGGCTCGCCGTCGGCTCGTCAAGGAACAGCACGCGCGGCCTGCACGCAAGCGCGCGCACGACCGCGAGGCGCTGCTGCTCGCCGCCGGAGAGGACGCGCGCCGGCCGGTTCGCCAGATCGCCGAGGCGCGAGCGCTCCATCGCTTCGGCCTCCCGCGCCCTCCGTTCCGGCCCCGGGAGCCCGCGGACCGCGAGCGCGAAGCGGAGATTGGCGAGCACGGAGCGGCGCAGCAGCACCGGACGCTGGAACACCATCGCCTGCCCGAGCCGGCCGTCCCGGTCCAGAGGGCGTCCCTGCCACAGCACTTCGCCCGCCGTCGGCCGGATCAGGCCGTGCAGCAGGCGCAGCAACAGGCTCTTTCCGGCGCCGTTGGCCCCCATCACCACCGTCCGCCTGCCGGGGCGGATATCGATATCGATCCCGTCGACGAGCCGCTTGCCGCCGGCATCGAAGCAGAGGCCCCGCGCGCTCAGCAGGGCCGGCGCGTCCGCCGTCATCGGGGGCGCCGGTGCCGCCATATCGAACGCCGCCTCAGGCATAGGCCATCCGGACTGCCGAGGCCCGGAGCGCCATTACGGCTCCGTTCACGGCCACGGCGAGGGCGAGAAGCACCACGCCGAGCGCGAGCGCGAGTTCCAGATTGCCCTTCGAGGTCTCCAGCGCAATCGTCGTGGTCATCACGCGGGTCACATGGTTGATGTTCCCGCCGACGATGATGACCGCGCCCACCTCGGCCACGGCGCGGCCGAAACCGGCGAGCGCCACGGTGAGGAGGCTGTAGCGGGCGTCCCACAGCAGCGCGGCCGCGCGGTCGAGCGGGCCCACGCCGAGCGAGTCGAACTGCTCGGCATATTCCCGGTAGCAGTCCTCCACCACCTGCCGGCTCAGCGCCGCGATGAGCGGCGTGACGAGGATCGTCTGCGCGATGATCATCGCCGCCGGGGTGTAGAGAAGCTGCAGCGGACCGAGCGGCCCGGCTGCGGACAGCATCAGGTAGGCCATCAGCCCCACGACGACGGGCGGCAGGCCCATCAGCGAGTTGAGGACGACGATTGCGGCCGTCCGGCCCGGAAACCGGAATGCGCCGACCGCCGCGCCGAGCGGCAGGCCGATGACGCAGGAGATGGCGACGGCCGTGAGCGTGACCCGCAGCGAGAGGCCGACGATTTCGATGAGGTCCGAATCCCAGGCGAGGATCAGGCCCGCCGCTTCGCCGAGAACCTGCCAGAAACCATCCACTCTGCAATTCCTCCCGCGACTCGGAAGAAAAGCACAAAAAACAACCTGAATCGACAATAAATGCAGCCGGATCGGGAAAGGGCAGCCGTCCGCTTCCGGCCTTTCGCAGGGCGGCTCCGGCCTGTAGGCTTCGAGGCCGGACAGGCGCGAAAACAACAAGTTGGCGAAGATGCCCGGGCTCGAAGGACAAGACGCCGGGCGCCTGGAGCGCCTGCGGTCGGCAAGCGGAGAGCTGTCGGGCGCGTTCGGCGACCTGGGCACCTTCCTGCCTTATGTCGTGGCCGCCCTCGGCGCGGGCATTCTCGCGCCGACGCCGGTTTTCGCCGGCTTCGCGGCCGGGTATGTCCTCGTCGCCGCCGTTTACCGGATGCCGGTATCCGTGCAGCCGATGAAGGCTCTCGGCGCCGTGATCATCGCGGGCGGCCTCACCGCTGCCGAAACCGCCTGGGCGGGCGGCATCGTCGGTGCGGTCCTCCTCCTGCTCGCGGCCGTCCCGTCGTTTGAAAAGGCGACTCGCGCGATACCCCAGTCGGTGGTCACGGGCCTTCAGGCGGGGCTCGGCCTGATGCTCGGAACCGTGGCCTTCGGCCTGATGAGCCACGACTGGATCATGGCCCTGGCGTCGCTTGCCGTGCTCTCGCTGGCCCTTCTCCTGCCGCGGGGGCCCTGGGTTCCGCTTGTCGTCGTCGGCGCCGTGCTGCTGGTTCCCCATGCAGGGCCACCGGTTCCCCCGGCAGCGCCGGCCGGCGGCATCGACACCGTCCACGCCGTGCTTTCGGGCGTGCTGGCGCAGCTGCCGCTCACCCTGCTCAACGCCGTGGTGGTCGCCGCCGCGGTCGCCCGCACGCTCTATCCCGACCGTGCCGCGCGGGTGAGCGAACGGAGGCTCGCTGCGACCAACGGGCTGATGAACCTCCTGCTCGCGCCGCTGGGCGCCATGCCGATGTGCCACGGGGCCGGCGGCATCGCCGCGCACAGACGGTTCGGCGCACGCGGCATCGGTGCGCCGCTGATCATGGCGGCCGCCTGCTGCGCCGTCGTCGCGACGGGGTCGGAGATCGTCGGGCTGCTCATGTCGATACCGCCGCCGGTCGTCGGCGCGCTCCTGGTCTATGCGGCGGCCGACCTGATCCTGAGCCCGCGGCTGCTCGACGCCCGCCCGGACTGCCGGCCCGTCATCGCCGCGGCGGCGC
>JAJECZ010000451.1 GCA_022821735.1 Alphaproteobacteria bacterium
AGGCGGCGGCGCCCGGCGGATCGAGGCGCTGCGCATTGCCGACATCTTCCGGGCGCGCGCCGTGGACAGCACGCACCGGTCCTTCGTCTTCGAGGTGACCGGTTCGACGGAAAAGATCGACGCCTTCATCGACCTGATGCGTCCGCTCGGCCTGACGGACCTCGCCCGCACCGGCGTCGTGGCCATCGCCCGCGGCGCCGAGGGCATGTAAACGCCCGCAACGAAAGTTCGACCGAAGAAAGGAAGCCCGCCCCATGCGCGTCTATTACGATCGCGACGCCGATCTCAACCTCATCAAGTCGCGGACCGTCGCCATACTGGGCTATGGCAGCCAGGGCCATGCCCACGCCAACAACCTGCGGGAAAGCGGCGTCGAGAACGTCATCGTCGGCCTGCGCGAGGGCTCCGGCAGCCGGCCGAAGGCCGAGGGCGCCGGCTTCAACGTGATGACACCGGACGCGGCGGCGCGGACCGCCGATGTGGTGATGATGCTGACCCCCGACGAGGGCCATTCGGCGCTCTATTCCGGCGACCTTGCCGGCAACATGAAGGAAGGTGCCGCACTCGCCGTCGCGCACGGGCTGTCGATCCACTTCAACCTCATCGAGCCGCGCTCCGACCTCGATGTCTTTATGGTCGCGCCCAAGGGCCCCGGCCATCTCGTGCGCTCCGAATATGTGCGCGGCGCCGGCGTGCCGAGCCTGCTCGCCGTCCACAGGGACGCCTCCGGCAACTGCCAGGAACTCGGCCTCTCCTATGCCTGCGGGCTCGGCGCGGGCCGGGCCGGCGTCATCGAGACGACCATGAAGGAAGAGTGCGAGACGGACCTGTTCGGCGAGCAGACCGTGCTCTGCGGCGGCATCACCTCCCTGATCCAGGCCGGCTATGAGACGCTCTGCGAGGCCGGCTACGCGCCTGAAATGGCCTATTTCGAATGTGTCCACGAAGTGAAGCTGATCGTGGACCTGATCTATGAGGGCGGCCTTGCGCAGATGCGCTATTCGGTGTCGAACACGGCGGAATACGGGGACTACAGCCGCGGGCCCCGTGTCGTGGACGCCGGCGTGAAGGAGCGCATGAAGACCATCCTGGCCGAAATCCAGTCCGGCGCCTTTGCGCGCGAATGGGTACTGGAGAACGCCGCCGGGCAGGCGAGCTTCAAGGCCATGCGCCGGCGCGCGGCGGAGCATCCGGTGGAGGAGGTCGGCGCGCGCCTGCGCGGCATGATGCCGTGGATTGCGGAGAACGCGCTGGTGGACCGCTCCAAGAACTGATTCCGCCGGCGCCCGGCTTGGGGCATCATCGCCCCTGAGGACAGGACATTACCGGGAGGGGACGACGCCCATGAAAGCCGCCGTATTGCGCGAAGTCGGCACGCCGCTCGAAATCGAGGACGTGGAGATCTCCAAGCCGGGTCCACGCGAGGTGCTGGTGCGCACCGTGGCGGCCGGGGTCTGCCATTCCGACCTCCATTTCGTCGAAGGCCTCTACCCGGCGAAGCTGCCCATCGTGCTGGGCCACGAGAGCGCGGGCATCGTCGAGGAAGTCGGCGAGCAGGTCACCTATGTGAAGAAGGGCGACCATATCATCACCTGCCTTTCCGCCTTTTGCGGCGAGTGCGAATACTGCCTGACCGGCCATATGTCGCTTTGCGACAACCCGGACCTGCAGCGCCGGGCGGACGAGGAGCCGCGGCTCGCCAAGGGCGGCGCGCCGATGACGCAGTTCGCCAACCTCTCCTCCTATGCCGAGATGATGCTGGTGCACGAGCACGCATTGGTGAAGGTGCGCGAGGACATGCCGCTCGACCGCGCCGCGCTCATCGGCTGCGGCGTGATGACGGGCGTGGGCGCCGTCTTCCACACCGCGAAGGTGGAGCCCGGCATGGATGTGGCGATCATCGGCTGCGGCGGCGTCGGCCTCTCGGCCGTCAACGGCGCGGCCATCGCCGGGGCGGGGCGGATCATCGCCATCGACACGGTGGGCTCGAAGCTGAACCTCGCCAAGGAGTTCGGCGCGACGCATGTGATCGACGCGACCGAGCAGGACATGGTCGGCGAGGTGCGGGAGATCACCGGCGGCGGCGTGCATCACGCCATCGAGTGCATCGGCCTGAAGGCCACCTCCGAGAACGCCTTCCGCATGATCCGGCCGGGCGGCACGGCGACGATCGTCGGCATGGTGCCGGTCGGGACCAAGATCGAGCTGCACGGTCCGGAGTTCCTGCGCGAGAAGCGCATCCAGGGCTCGACCATGGGCTCGAACCGGTTCCGGGTCGATATGCCCCGCCTGGTCGATTTCTACCTCAACGGCAAGCTGCGCCTCGACGAGATGATCTCGCAGCGCATCGAGCTCAAGGACATCAACCAAGCCTTCGACGACATGAAGTCCGGCAGCGTGGCGCGCAGCGTCATCACGTTCTGATGCTGCGCCCGGACAATGTGCTCGATGCCGTGCGCGGCATCGGCTCCGAGATTGAGGCGGCCGCGCCGGAGATCGACCGGCAGCGGCGGCTGACGCCCGGCCTGCTCGAAGCGCTGCACGAGCACAAATTGTTCCGGATGCTGCTGCCGAGGCCCTATGGCGGGCTGGAGACGCCGCCGCCGACCTTCTTCAAGACGATCTCCGAGATTGCGCGCCATGACGGCAGCACCGCCTGGTGCCTCTGCCAGGCGAACGGCTGCGCCATGGCCGCCGCCTATCTCGCGCCGGAGATTGCCGGGGAAATGTGGGGCGGAGACCCTGCCGCCGTGCTCGCCTGGGGGCCGGGACCCGCCGAAGCGCGCGAGGCCGGGGGCGGATACCGGATCGATGCGAAGATCGCATTTGCCAGCGGCGCCCGCCATGCAACCTGGCTCGGCGCGCACATGCCGGTCGTGAACGAGAGCGGCGAGCGCCAGCGCATGCCCGACGGCTCGCCGCTCATCCGCACCTTCCTGATGCCGGCGTCCAGCATCGAGATCGAGGACATCTGGGACACGATCGGCCTGCGGGGCACGGCGAGCGACGGCTACACGCTGAAGGACCGCTTCGTGCCGGCGGCCTTTACGACCGTGCGGGACGAGGCCGACTACCGGCAGTACGAAGCGCCGCTCTACCTTTTCCTCAGCATGAACATGTATGCCATGGGCTTTGCCGGCACCGCGCTCGGCATCGCGCAGGGCGTGCTGGACGCCTTCATGGCGCTGGCGCAGGACAAGACCCCCCGCCTCCACAGGTCGCGTCTGGCGGACAACGACCTCGTCCAGTACGAGACCGCGCAGGCCGTCGCCCGCATCCGCTCGGCGCGCGCCTTCGTGCTGTCCGAAGTGGAGGACATCTGGGCGGCCACGCAGGAGGCGGGCCGGCTGGAGATCGCGGACCGGATCCGCATCCGCCTCGCCTCCACCTTCGCGATCCATGAGGCGAAGACGGCCGCCGACATGCTCTACGACGCGGCGGGCGCCAGCGCGATCTTCGCCGAAGCGGAGTTCGAGCGCCGTTTCCGCGACCTTCATTCCGTCACCCAGCAGCTCCAGGGCCGCAAGTCCCACTTCCGCACCGTCGGCGCCTTCCTGATGGGCCACCCGGCCGATTTGTCGGTTGTCTAGGCTGGACTCCCTCTGGGCCCGGACGGCGCCGCCGGGGCCCGACTGCCCGCCGCTCGACGGCGATACCGAGACCGAAACCGCCATTGTCGGCGCGGGCTTCACCGGCCTCTCCGCCGCCTTGCGCCTCTCGGAGCAGGGCGTTGCCTGCTGCGTGCTGGAGGCGGAGGAGATCGGCTATGGCGGCTCCGGGCGCAATGTCGGCCTCGTCAATGCCGGCCTCTGGCTGCCGCCTGACAGGATCGAAGCCGCGCTCGGCAGGGAGAAGGGCGAGCAGCTTGTCTCGGCGCTGTCGGAGGCGCCCGACCGGGTGTTCGAACTGATCGACCGTCACGGCATCGAATGCGAGGCCACGCGCAACGGAACGATCCATGCCGCGCACAGCCCCGCCGGACGACGGGAACTCGAAGAGCGCTGCGCTGCCTGGTCCGCGCTGGGCGCGCCCGTGGAACTGCTCGACCGCGACGCCGCAGCGAAGACCATCGGCACGCACGCCTTCCATGGCGGCCTGCTCGACCGCCGCGCGGGCACCATCAACCCGCTCGGCTACGCGCGCGGGCTCGCCCATGCCGCCGCCCGCGCGGACGGGCGCAATGCGGGCGCGCGCATCTTCGCGGGCACATCGGTTTCGGGCCTCTCTGCCAGCGGAACCGGATGGGTTGTCGAGACGCCGCGCGGCCGCGTGCGCGCCGACAAGGTCCTTCTCGCGACCAACGCCTATGGCGGCGGCCTCGGCGCGGACGCGGCCTACACGCCGATCC
>JAJECZ010000095.1 GCA_022821735.1 Alphaproteobacteria bacterium
GCCGGACGGGCTCAAGGCCCTCGAGCACCTCCACATGCTCGGCGGTATAGTCGCTTTCGACTGCGGCTTGCTGGAAGAGGTTGGCCATCGGGCAGGTTCGGACCGAAACGAGGTTCGCTGCCGGACTACTACCGATTCTAGCCCGGGTTCAACGCCGAATCGGGAAGATTGACTCCTGCAGGCCGCGCATGGGACGCGAACCGCACCGCCTCCTCCGCCGCGCGCATCAGCGCCCGCGCCTTGTCCCAGCTTTCCTGGTACTCCGTCTCCGGGTCGCTGTCGGCGACGACGCCCACGCCCGCCTGCACATAGAGCACATCGTCCTTCACCAGCGCCGTGCGCAGCGCGATGCAGGTGTCCATCGAGCCGTCGGCCGCGAAATAGCCGATGCAGCCGGCGTAGATGCCGCGCTTCTCCGGCTCCAGTTCGTCGATGATTTCCATGGCCCGCACTTTCGGCGCGCCGGAGACGGTGCCCGCCGGGAAGCCCGCGACCAGCGCGCCGATGGCGTCGTAGCGCGGGTCGAGATCGCCCTGCACCTCGGAGCCGATATGCATGACGTGGGAGTAGTATTCGATCTCGAACTGCTCCGTGACCTCGACGCTGCCGATGCGGCTCACCCGCCCGACATCGTTGCGGGCGAGGTCCAGCAGCATCAGGTGCTCGGCCACCTCCTTCGGGTCGCTCAGCAATTCGGTCGCAAGGAGGCGGTCTTCGGCGGCGTCCCGGCCCCGGGGCCGGGTTCCGGCCAGCGGCCGGATGGTGACGCGCCCGTCGCGCACCCGCACCAGGATTTCCGGGCTTGAGCCCACGATGGCGAACCCGTCGAAATCGAGATGGAACAGGAAAGGCGACGGGTTGAGGCGCCGCAGCGCGCGGTAGAGCGCGAAGGGCGGCAGGGCGAAATCGATGGAGAAACGCTGGGCCGGCACGATCTGGAAGGCGTCGCCGGCATGGATGTAGTCGCGCGCTTTCTCGACGACCTCGTGGAACCGCTCCCTGGTCATGTTGGAGCGCGGCGCCGCATCGGCGAGTGCGGCGGGCGCGCTTTCGCGGCGGTCGACGGCGGAGCCTTCCAGGTCCGCCAGCGCAACCGCGAGGCGTTCCTCCGCGTACAGCCACGCCGTGTCGGCGGCCATGCCGTCCTGCGGCCAGACCGGCGTTACAAGGGAGATGCGGTCCTCGATGAGGTCGAACACCGCCATGATGGTCGGGCGGACGAACAGCCCGTCCGGAATGCCGACCGGATCGGGCGGCTCGTCGGGCAGATGCTCCATGAGCCGCACCATGTCGTATCCCATATAGCCGACGAGCGCGGCCGCCATGGGCGGCAGGTCGTCCGGCAGGTCGTCGATGCGGCACTCTTCGATCAGCTCGCGCAGCGAGTCGAGCGCGCCCTTGCCGCACGGCTGAAAGCGGCCCGGATCGTGGAGCGCATCCCGGTTGATCTCGGCGTCGTCGCCATGGCAGCGCCAGACGATGTCGGGGTCGCGGCCGATGAAGGAGTAGCGGCCGCGGACGGCGCCGCCCTCGACCGATTCGAGCAGGAAGCAGTGCGACCGTCCGGCGGACAGCTTGAGCATTGCCGAGACCGGCGTTTCGAGATCGGCGACCAGGGTGGTCCAGACAAGCTGGGGGCGGCCGGACCGGTAGCGGGCCTCGAAGGACGGAAAGTCGGCAGGCTCGATCATGGCTGGCTGCTTCCGGAAGTCCGGTCAGTTGAACTGGGCGAGCAGGTCGCGGTTGACCACAACCCCGAACCGGTCCTGCAGCGCAGCGTGGAATTGCCGCCGCACATCCTCGACCATCTCCGCCGAAAGCTGCGCCCTTATCGACTCGATCTTTTCCCCGGAGTAGGGCGGGGGCTCGATGCTCCCGACGACGGCAACCGCGTAGCCGTCGGCAATGCGCGCCACGACGACCTCGCCGCGCTCCGCTGCGAATACGGCCTGGACGACCTCGCGTGACAGGCCGGACTCCGGCTTCGTTTCCGTGCGGGTGAACGGCCCGGCCTCCTCCACCGCGCGCCCTTCGGCCACGGACGCGGGCGTCCGGCCTTCCCGCAGCCTTGCCGCCAGCGCGTCGGCCTTCGCCTTCGCCGCTTCGTCGAGGCGCCCGGCGCGCCAGGCCGCCAGCACAAGCGGCCTCGCTTCCTCGAACGGGCGCACGGCCGGCGGCGTCTCGCCCTCCACCCGGAGCACGAAATAGCCCCCGTCCCCCAATTCGCCCAGAAGGCTGTCCTCGCCGACCGGCGTGGAGAAAGCCGTTCGCAGGAAGTTCGGCTCGGCCGGCAGGCCCTCCGGCTGCTGTCCGGCGCGGTCGAGGCCGGAGCCGTCCACGGCGGCGATCGTCAGCAGGGGCAGGTCGAGCATGCGCGCCGCATCCTCGAAGTCCGCGCCGCCGGCCAGCTGGTCGTCCAGGTCGTTCGCCAGGTCCGCCAGCCTCTCGACCGCTATCTCCCGCGCAACCTCCCTTTGCAGCCCTTCCCGGACATTCTCGAACGGCATGACCACTTCCTCACTGATCTGGTCTACCGCGAGCACATGCCAGCCGAGCGGCGTCCGGACCGGGCCGGTGACGCCTTCTCCATCCAGGGAAAAGACCGCGTCCGCCAGAGCGGCCTGGGGAAGCTGGCTGCGCGAGACCGGGCCGAGATCGCTGACCGTGCTGCCGGAATTTCCCGCGGCCCTTTCCAGTTCGGATCCGGTCGAAAGCTGCGCCATGAATTCCTGCGCCTTCGCTTCGTCGTCGAACAGCACCTGCCGCACGCGCCGGGTCGCCGGCACGGTGAAATCGTGTATGCGCGCTTCATAGGCGTCCTGCACCGCAGCCGGGTCGGCCTGGACCCGGTCCAGCCACCGGTCCGGGTCCAGCACGATCGCCGTCACGGCCCGGTAGGCAGGCGCCATGAAGTCGTCCCTGTTGGCCTCGTGCCAGGCGCGCAACTCCGCATCGCCGGGCTCGTCCGGGAACGCTGCATCCTCAGGGACGCGGATCAATGTCGCCCTGCGGGTCTCGCCGCGGTAGCGGTGGACCGCCTCGGCCATGCTTCGGGAGGCCCGGACGGGGCGGGCGATCGAGCGGTCGACCTGGCGTCTCGACAGGTCGCGGCGGAGTATGGCGACGAACTCGCCCTCGCTCAGCCCGTTGGTCAGCAGGACGCGCTCGAACAGGGCGCGGTCGAACCCGCCGAGGCGGCCGCCGAAATTCGGGTCTTCCTCGATGGCGCGGCGCACCTGGCCGTCCCCGACCGCCAGGCCGAGACGGCCGGCTTCGAGCTCCACCAGCCGGCGCCGGACCGCCGCCTGCAGGACCTCCTGGGGCAGGCCGAGCTGCGCGGCCAGCTCGGGCGTGACGTTACCGCCGAGACGGCGGCGCCAGTCGTTGAACTGGCGGGAGTATTCGCGCCTGAATTCCTCGGCGCCGATCTCGGACTCGCCGACCTTCGCCACGGCGTCTTCGACTTCCGGCGCAAGATAGTCCCCGACGCCCCATGCGGCGAAGCTCAGGATCAGCAGGGCGAAGAGGATTTTGGCGAGCCAGGAGGCGGCGCCTTTTCGGAGCGAGGTCAGCATGGGGAAGCCGGGCCGTCAGGGGAGAAGGCGCGCATCATAGGCAGCCGCCGGAATGCCTGCAACGAGGCCTTCCCGCCGCGGCGGCCGGCAGTCCGGGCGCTACTGGACCAGCGGCGTTTCCGCCGCGGCGATGTCGAAGCCCGATATGTGCGCGGACCCGGCAAGCAACTGGACATATTGCCGGAAGGCGCGGCGCCAGGACGCCTCCTTCAGGTAGTCCGCAATCTTTTCCGAGACGGCCTCGTAGGGCAGGGCGCGGCCCGGCACGCGCTTGTCCACGCGCACCACATGGATGCCGTAGCGCGTCTTCACCGGAACCGGCGAGAGCTGCCCCTCCTCGAGGTTGAACAGGAAGGTCTCCATCTCCGGCACCGTGTCGCCGCGCGAAAGCTGTCCGAGGCGCCCGTCATTGTGTCGCGAATCGCAGGCCGACTGCGCCCGCGCGATTTCGCCGAAGCGCTCGGGCGCGGCGGACAGCAGCTCGATCAACTCCGCGGCGAGCGCCTCGGCCCGGACGCGCCCGTCCTCGTCATCCGGCTTTGCGGGCAGCAGGATATGCGCCGCCTCCACCAGGTCGGGGCTGCGGAAGCGCGACGGATTGTTGTCGTAATAGCGCCGGCACTCCGCCTCCTCGGGCGCGGGAATGTCCACCTCGCGCTCGATCACGGCCTTGACCGTTGCAGCGTCGTCCGGCGCGTCGATCCCGATGGCGCCGGCGCGGTCCAGAAGCAGGGCCCGGATCACCAGCCACTCGGCCGCAGCGCGCCGCGCCGCGCCGGCGTTCTCCGCCGGGTGGTACTGCATCTCGCGCAGGATCTCGTCCTCGTCGATGCACCGGTCGTTGACACGGATCTCGGCCATGGACGGTCAGGCCGCGCGGCGGCCTTCGCGGGTGCGCACCACCTGGTAGCCGCGCCGGCCGAGATAGCCGACCGGCGCGCTCCAGATGTGGACCAGGCGGCTGAACGGGAAGACGAGGAAGATGGTGAGGCCGAGGAAGATATGCGCCTTGTAGACCCAGTGGACGCCCGCCGCATAGACCGCCGCATCGGCCTGGAAGGTGACGATCTTCTGCGCCCAGAGCGAGAGCTGGACCATGACTTCGCCGCCTTCCCGGTGCGCCCAGGAGAAGGGCAGGCTCGCCAGCCCGAGCACCAGTTGCAGCCACAGCAGGACCAGGATCGCAATGTCCATCGCGCTCGAGGTGGCGCGGATGCGCGGGTCGAACAGCCTGCGGTGCAGGAGCATGGTGAGGCCGACGAAGCACACGATGCCGAACAGCCCGCCGGCGACGATGGCCAGCACCTGCTTGACGCCGGAGCTCATGCCGAAGGCGTGATAGATCTCCTTCGGCGTCAGCAGGCCGACGAAATGCCCGAGGAACAGCAGCAGGATGCCGACATGGAACAGCACGCTGCCCCAGATCAGCTGGCGGCGGCGCAGCAACTGGCTGGACCCGCTGCGCCAGGTGTACTGCTCCCGGTCGAACCGGATCAGGCTGCCCGCCAGGAACACCGTGGCGGCGAAATAGGGGTAGTAGCCGAAGACGAGGATGTGGAACCAGTCAGCCATGGTCATGCTCCGTCCTGTCCGGGCGGCCGCGGGGCGCGACCGCGAGTTCAGCCATGCGGTTGAGCACGTCGCGGGCGGCGACGCAGCCGCCGTCCGGCGCGCCGCCGAAAGCGGGCGCCTCCTCCCACTCCCTGTCGAGCTCCGCGGCTTCCTCTTCGCGCGACTTGTCGTGCTGCAACAGGCTCTCGACCGTAGCCCGGTCGGGCTTCCGGGCGGCCAGCTCCTCCAGCGCCCGGAAGACGCCGGCATAGTCGCTGCCCCGCCGCTCCAGCCGGACCCGGATGGCGGCGAGAATGTGCGCGACGTCCGACAGCAGTTCGGCGGCCTCCCCCGGCTCGACGAGGGACAGGAACTCCAGGAACAGCGGCAGATAGTCGGGCAGCTCGTTGGCATCGATGCTGTAGCCGTTGGCCTCGTAATGCGCCGCCAGGTTGACCATCGCCTGGCCGCGGTCGCGGGACTCGCCGTGGATATGCTCGAACAGGTGCAGCGACAGGCTGCGCGACCGGTCGAACAGCCCGACATAGGCCTCCTGGGAGGCCAGCGGGTCGTCGAGGAGCAGCTTCGAAGCCAGCTGGCCTATCGTTGCGCGCGCGGACCTGGACAGCGCCCGCTCCGCCTCGATCATGGCGGCGATGTCGCCGGCCGACCCGGCCAGTTCGGCAGTCGGGTACTGCAGCAGCGCGCCGAGGGCCCGGTAGACCATCATCGCCCGGCGGCCGCCTTGTCCGACCGGCCGCCGGCGCTGGGGCCGACGCGCACATCGTGGCTGAACAGGTCGATCTTGCCGCCGCCGCCGCTGCAGCCGTCGCCGAAGCTGAAGCCGCATTCGCCGCGGAGGTCGAACGCTTCCTCGGCATATTCGCGGTGGGTGGTCGGGATCACGAACCGGTCTTCGTAGTTCGCGATCGCCATGGTCTGGTACATGTCCTCGATATCGGCCTCCGTCAGCCCGACCTGTTCGAGGGCATCGAGTTCGCGCCGCCCGTCGACATGCCGGGCGCGCATATAGGCCCGCATCGCCAGCATCCGCTCCAGGGCCAGCTTGACCGGGGCCTCGTCGCCCGCGGTCAGCATGTTGGCGAGGTAGCGGAGCGGGATGCGGAGCTGCGAGACGTCCGGAATGAGGCCTTCGGAACCGAGCGCGCCGGCTTCCGCCGCCGACTGGATCGGCGAGAGCGGCGGCACGTACCACACCATCGGCAGGGTGCGGTATTCGGGATGCAGCGGGAACGCCACCTTCCAGTCCATCGCCATGCGGTAGACGGGGGAACGCTGCGCGGCGTCGAGCCAGGCCTGCGGCACCCCGTCCGCCCGCGCCTGGCGAATGACCTCAGGATCGAAGGGGTCGAGGAAAATGTCGAGCTGCGCCTGGTAGAGGTCCTTCGGGTCCTCCGCCGCGGCCGCCGACTCGATCCGGTCCGCGTCGTACAGCAGCACGCCCAGATAGCGGATGCGCCCGACGCAGGTCTCCGAACAGACGGTCGGCTGGCCCGCCTCGATGCGCGGGTAGCAGAAGATGCACTTCTCCGACTTTCCCGACCGCCAGTTGTAGTAGATCTTCTTGTAGGGGCAGCCGGACACGCACATGCGCCAGCCGCGGCACTTGTCCTGGTCGATCAGGACGATGCCGTCCTCCTCCCGCTTGTAGATGGCGCCGGACGGGCAGGCCGCCACGCAGGTCGGGTTCAGGCAATGCTCGCAGAGGCGCGGCAGATACATCATGAAGGTGTTCTCGAACTGGCCGTAGATGTCCTTTTCGACCTCCTCGAAATTCACGTCCTTGCTGCGCTTGGAAAACTCGCCGCCGAGTATCTCTTCCCAGTTCGGCCCCCACTCGACCTTGTCCATGCGCTCGCCGCTTATCAGGGACCGCGGACGCGCCGTCGGCGGAGTCTGCGATTCGGGCGCGTTGTGCAGGTGCTCGTAGTCGAAGGTGAACGGCTCGTAATAGTCGTCGATCTGCGGCATGTCGGGGTTGGCGAAGATCTTCGCCAGGATCCGCAGCTTGCCGCCCATCTTCGGCACGATGCGGCCGTTCCGCTTGCGCACCCAGCCGCCGTTCCAGACCTCCTGGTTCTCCCACTCCTTGGGATAGCCGACGCCGGGCTTGGTCTCGACATTGTTGAACCAGGCGTATTCCATGCCCTCGCGGCTGGTCCAGACATTCTTGCAGGTCACCGAGCAGGTATGGCAGCCGATGCACTTGTCGAGGTTCAGGACCTTGCCGATCTGTGCGCGAATCTTCATTCCGCCGCCTCCATCGCCGAAGCCCGGTACGGGCCTTCCATCCAATCGACCGCGTGCATCTTGCGCACGATCACGAA
>JAJECZ010000051.1 GCA_022821735.1 Alphaproteobacteria bacterium
GGCTGATCGACATATTGCGGGTCCATCATCCCGCCGATGGAGATGCCGAACTCGATCCGCAGGAAGTACATGAGCACGAGCGCGAGGAGGAAATTGGGCGTAGCGAGGCCGAGAAAGCCGAGAAAAGTAAGGCCGTGGTCGCCCCAGGAATACTGGTGCGTGGCGGAATAGAAGCCGATCGGGAACGCCACGACCCAGATGAAGATGACGGTCGAAAAGTTCAGCAGCAGCGAGAGCCAGAGCCGGTCGCCGACGACATCGGAGACCGGCAGGTCGTATTCGAAGGAATAGCCGAAATCGCCCTGGAGCATGCCGAAGACCCAGAAGACATATTGTTTCCAGAGCGGCTGGTCGAGGCCGTATTGCTTGCGCAGGAACTCGATCTTGCCGCTGTCCGCCGCCTCGCCCTGGGACTGCAGCTCGGCGATATAGGTGGTGAGGTAGTCGCCCGGCGGAAGCTGGATGATGACGAAGATGATGGCGCTCACCACCGCCAGCGTCGGGACCGCGATGAACAGGCGCCGGACGATATAGGTAAGCATCGCTCGCCTCTTCCCTGCCGCTATTCCGCCAGCCAGAACCGGTCAGGGCGGAACATTCCGAAATGCGCCCCCGGTTCCCAGTTGTAATACCCTTCCTCCGGCACGCCTTTCAGCCGGTCGGACACGACCACGGGCTGGCGGATGCCGCCGACGATGCCGAGCACGAAGACCTCCTCGGCATGGATTTCCAGCATCTCGCGCCAGATACGCCGGCGTTCCTCCGGGCCGCCCGCAAGGCGCCAGGCGTCGTTCAGCGCATACAGCCGGCGGGGGCTGTCCATGTCCACCGGCTCTCCGGCAGCGCCGCGGGTCTCGTGATACTGGCCCCATTTCGGCCATTGCAGCTGTTGCTGGCTGGTGGGGGCGAGCTCGGCCGGGCTCATCGCCGCCGACGCGAGGCCGTTTTCCCAACCGGACCAGACAGACATCAACGTCTGTCCGGAAAAGATGCGGTTGCGCAGCAGTTCGCGCTGCAGCGGCTTGGCGTGGAGCTTGATCCCGAGCTTCAGCCAGCTGTCATGGACCAGGTGCAGGATGTCGGTCTCTTCGGTGCTCTCGCCGGCGGTCTCGACAATGAGTTCCGCCGGCCGGCCGTCGGGCAGCAGGCGGAGCCCGTCATCGCCCCAGCGCAGGCCAGCTTCGTCGAGGAGGGCATTGGCCGCATCGGGATCGTGGGCCGCCCAGCGCTGCCTCAACGCCTCGTCGTAGAGCGGGCTTCCCGGCAGCAGGCTGTTGCCGCCGGTAAGCGCGAGGCCGAAATAGATCACCTCGTTGACCTCTTCCCGGTAGAGGCCGAGCGACAGCGCCCGGCGCACCCGCCGGTCCCGGAACAGCGCCCGCCAGACGGGATCGCTGGCGTTGAGGTTGGGGTAGAGCGCCGCGTGTGCGCCCTTGCCGGTGCGCCAAAGGCGGACCTTGTAGCCTCCCGGCTCCTCGCCCCGCTTCAGGAAGGTGACATTGTCGAACCGCAGGTAGCGGGCCTGGAGGTCGCTCGCACCTGAGGCGGTCTTCGCCGGGATCAGGCCGCTCGCGGCAATGTTCATCACCACGCGGTCGATATAGGGGAGCTGGCGTCCCCCGGCGTCCGTGCGGTGGTAATACGGATTGCGGGTGAAGACGAAGCGGTCCGAGGGCGGGCGGGTAGCCGGCACCCAGGGCTGCAGGGTCGGCAGGTCCGGATTGTCATTCTTGTACTGGCTGTCCAGCTTGTTGTGCAGCGCCGCCCAGGAGCGCCGGCGCGCCTTTTCTACGGCCTCGGCCAGCGCCGCGGGTGCGGCATGCGCAGCGTGGAAGCGCCTCAGATAGTGCGCCGGCCGATAGATGTAGAGCGGCCGCGCACCGGCGAGCGCGGGCAGGAAGCCCGCATTCGGCGCCTCCCAGCTATAGCGGACGGCGGTTTCGCCCAGCACTTCGAAGACCGGGGGTTTGCCGTCCACAAGCATCGCCGCCGGCGGCCCGACCGGCGAGAGTTCGGCATTGTTGGCGACATCCTCCCACCAGTAGCGGAAGTCCTCGGCGGTGAAGGGATGCCCGTCCGACCATTTGTGGCCTGCCCGGAGATGCAGGGTGAAGATGCGGCCTTCCTCGACCTCCACGCGCTCCAGAATGTCCGGCTCAAGCACGAGCTCCGGCGTGTAGCACATGAGGCGCGCATAGCCGTACACGACCATCTGGCGCGTGTCCTTGGCCTTGGCCATCAGCAGGCGCAGGTCGCCACCGTGCCGGCCGGGGCCGGCAACCGGATCGACATAGGGGGCGGCCGGCAGGCGCCGTTCGACCGGCGGCAGCGCCCCGGCGCGGACCCGGTCCAGCAGCGAAGGCGTTTCGACCGGCGCTGCGAGCGACGCCCCCGGAAGAAGGGTGAGCAGCACAAGCAGGACGGCCGGCAGCCTCACGCCGCAAGCTCGCCCGCACCCGCGCCTTCCCGCACGCGGACGAAATGCCCTTCCTCGATCTCCGCGAGTTCTCCTGTCGCACCGTCGCCGAGCCGGTAGAGGCCCGGCCAGAGCTCCGGCTTCGAGGCCCGCTCGTCGGCAAGTGCGCGAAAGTCCAGCGGATAGTCGAGATCGGGTTCCGGCACGGCCGCGAGCAGGGCCTTCGTGTAGGGATGGCGCGGATCGCGGAACAGGGTCTCGCGCGGCGCTACCTCCACCAGCCTCCCGGCGCACATCACTGCGATGCGGTCGGCCATGTAATCGACCACCGCCAGATTGTGCGACACGAACAGGTAAGTGAGGCCCAGCGCCGCCTGGAGGTCCTTCAACAGGTTCAGCACCTGCGCCTGGACGGAGACGTCGAGCGCCGAGACCGGCTCATCGCAGAGCAGCAGTTCCGGCTTGAGCGCCAGCGCGCGCGCAATGCCCAGCCGCTGGCGCTGGCCGCCCGAGAAGCTGTGCGGATACCGGTTAAGGTGGCGCTCGTCGAGGCCGACCAGATGCATCAGTTCGCGCACGATTTCGCGCCGTTCCCCGGGTCCGGCCAGCCGATGCACCACCAGAGGCTCCGACACGATGTCGAACGCGGTCATGCGCGGATTGAGCGCGCTGAACGGATCCTGGAACATGTACTGGATGCGCCTGCGGTAGGGAAGCAGGCTCTTCTGCGGCAGCCGCAGCAGATCGACCTGCACGCCATCGTCGTCGAACAGCACCTCGCCCCGGTCGGGCGTCAGCGCGCGCATGACGATCTTGGCCGTCGTGCTCTTGCCGCAGCCGCTCTCCCCGACCAGGCCAAGGCATTCGCCGCGCTCGATACTGAAGCTGACATCGTCCACCGCGAGCACGCCCTCCTCGGCCCCGCCGCCGAACAGGCCGGCCTTGCGGCTGCCGTAGCGCTTGGTGAGGCCGCGGACTTCCAGCAGGGGCCGGCCGGCGGGGGCGGCAGGCTCTGCCGGGCTCTCCCCCGAGAGCAGCCGGCCGGATTCCGGGCGCACCTCGCGAATAGGCGTCAGCCGCTCGCCCTCTGCCATGTGGAAGCGCGGCACGGCGCGGAGCAATGCCTTCAGATAGGGATGCTGCGCGCGCCGGAACACATCCTCGGCGCTACCCGCCTCGACGATCCGGCCGTGATACATCACCACCAGTTCGTCGGCCATATTGGCGACGACGCCGAGGTCGTGGGTAATCATCAGCACCGCCATGCCGAGCTCGCGCTGGAGGTCCTTGACGAGTTTCAGGATCTGCGCCTGCACGGTCACGTCGAGCGCGGTGGTCGGCTCGTCCGCGATCAGCAGCGCCGGGCGGCAGATCAGCGCCATGGCGATCATCGCCCGCTGGCGCAAGCCGCCCGACAGTTCGAAGGGATAGGTGTCGAGCGCGCGCGCCGGGTCCGGGAAACCGACAAGGCGCAGCATTTCCGCGGTTTCCGCGCGCAGGCGGCCCGCCCCTTTGGCGCTGTGCAGCCGCAGCGCCTCGGAAACCTGGTCGCCGATGGTGTGCAAGGGCGAGAGCGATGTCATCGGCTCCTGGAAGATGATCGAAACAGAGCCGCCGCGCAGGCGGCGCATCTGGCGGCTGTCCGGGTCGAGCGCGGCAATGTCCAACTCGGGCCGCCCTTCCTGCCGCAGCCGGATGGCCCCGGAACGGATGGTGGCGGCGCGCGGCAGGATGCCCATGACCGCCTGCGCGGTTACCGACTTGCCGGAACCCGACTCCCCGACGAGCGCGACGGTCCGCCCGTGCGGGATCGAGAAGGAGACGCCGTCCACCGCCCTGACCGCTCCGCCCGGCGTGTGGAAATCGACCGCGAGGTTTTCGATTTCCAGGAGAACGCTCACCGTCCCGCCTCGTTATCGACCGGCCACACCCCGAGCGATTCCAGATTGGCAAGCGTGGTCGGATCGAGCGACAGCGCATTTTCGGCAGCGGCCCGTGCCGCCCGCGCGGCCACGAGGTTGAACCGGTCGAGATTCGAATCGATGGTGACCGTCGTGCCGCCGCCGGAAAGCTTCAGCTGCATCCAGCCGTGGCCGCGCTCCTTGCGCGTGGAATAGAAGCGCAGCGCCAGCCGGTCGAGTGCATTCCAGGCAATGGCCTTGCCGACCGGCCCGTGGATGCGGATGCCATCCGGGTTCATCCGTACCGTGGAGCGCTGCTTCACCCAGGTCATCGCCGCGAACCCGCCGAACAGCAAAGCCAGCAGGGCCAGCAGCCAGTTGCCGAAACTGCCGGGCGGCACCCACGGCATCGGCAGGAGCGCGATGGCAAGCCCGATGCCCGCACGCACATAGTCCGGCCACAGCGCCCTGGCCGGATAACCCAGCGCCACACCCCCGCCGGGCGCTGCCGCTTCCGCCGTCGTCGAGATCGTAGGAACCCCCTTTGCACCGGCCCGTTTCGAGTGTGCGCGATTCCGTCGCCAGCCGCCACACCGAATTCTCCAGCGGAAGTTGGTCCTAACCGCTTGCCGGGACACAGTTTCCCGCTTGACAGGTCATAACATTCATTCACGATACATCTTTCGGTCCTTCATCTGCGGACCGCCGAATGCGCCGGTCGCACCGACGGTCCGCGTTGGGGCCCACCGATCCAGGCCGCGAGGCAAGAGCAGACAGGAGACACGAGCCATGCTTCAGTTGAACAGACGCCAGCTTCTTGGGGCCGGCGGCACCTTGGGCGCCATGTCGGCCTTGAGCCCCATCGTGAAGGCCTCGACAGGCAATGCGGCCGTCAAGGCCGACCTCGCCAACCTGCCGCGTGTCAGGCAGGAGCTCGTGGCCCCGCCTTTCGCGCCGGAACACGAGCAGGTCGCCTCCGGCGGCCCGAAGATCATCGAGGTGGAACTGACCGTCCACGAGGACAAGCGCGAGATCGACGACGGAACCGTCATCAACGCGGTGTCGTTCAACGGCTCGATTCCCGGCCCGCTGATGGTCTGCCACGAGGGGGACTATATCGAACTCACCCTGAAGAACCCCGAAACGAATATCCTGGAGCACAATATCGACTTCCATGCGTCCACGGGCGCGCTCGGCGGCGGCGGCCTCACGCTCGTCCAGCCGGGCGAACAGGTCGTGCTCCGCTGGAAGGCGACCAAGCCGGGCACCTTCATCTACCACTGCGCGCCGGGGGGAATCATGATCCCCTACCATGTCGTGTCCGGCATGAACGGCGCGGTCATGGTGCTGCCCAGGGACGGGCTGAAGGACCGCAACGGCAACGCGCTCCGCTACGACAAGGTCTACTATGTCGGCGAGCAGGACTTCTACGTGCCGCGGAATGCCGACGGCGATTTCATGGAGTACGAGTCGCACAGCGACGCGATGGCCGACGTGCTGGACGTGATGCGGACGCTCACCCCGACCCATGTCGTCATGAACGGCAAGGTCGGCGCGCTCACCGGCGACAATGCGCTGACCGCCAAGGTCGGCGAGTCAGTGCTGTTCGTGCACTCCCAGGCCAACCGGGACTCGCGGCCGCACCTCATCGGCGGCCACGGCGATTATGTCTGGGAAGAAGGCTCCTTCATCGATCCGCCGATGGAAGGCCTCGAGACCTGGTTCATCCGGGGCGGCTCCGCCGGTGCGGCACTCTACACCTTCCGGCAGTCGGGTGTGTATGTGTACCTCTCCCACAACCTGATCGAGGCGGTGCAACTGGGGGCGCTCGCCCATGTCGTCGTGGAGGGCGAGTGGGACGACGACCTGATGGCGCAGGTCCAGGCCCCGGGCCCGATTCCGGCATAGGCCCGACAGGCATCCGGGCCGCTCCCGATCCTGCGGGGGCGGCCCGCTGCGCTGACCGGGTTCATGGCGGGAGTCGCGGCCCTGCTGTTCTTCTTCAGCGGCCCGGTTCTTCGCGCCTCGTTCGCGCCGGCGGTCCCGGACGAATACCTGCCCGAACTCGTCCTCGTCCCCGCCGGCGAGATGGCGGTCGCCGGCTCCGGCGGGACCGGGGAACCGCGCCTTGTCGTCTTCGAGCGTCCCTTCCTGATCGGCAGGTTCGAGGTCACATTCGAGCAGTGGGACCTCTGCCACCGGGTCGGAGGATGCATGCACCGCCCCAACGACAGGGGGTGGGGCCGTGCGAACCGGCCCGTCATCGACGTGAGCTGGGAGGACGCCGCGCAATATCTCACCTGGCTTTCTGAGGCGACGGGCCGCCGCTACCGCCTGCCGAGCGAGGTGGAATGGGAATATGCGGCCCGCGCGGGCGCCGGCGAACGGGTCGGCCCGCCGCCGCTCTTCACCGACCCGAAGCTGGCCTGGGCGGCAACCTATGTGCTTGAGGCGAGGAAAACCAAGAAGACGAAGCCGGTCGATTCCGGCAAGGGCAATGCGTTCGGCCTGTTCGGCACGGAAGGTAATGTGGGGAATGGACCGACAGTTGCTGGCAGCGGACCTATGAGACGGCGACGGACTCGGTTACACGGCGGAATTGCGGCGTCCGGGTTCTGCAGGGCGAGCACAGGAGCTACATGCCGACCTTCGTGCGCGACATCGGAAGCGGCGGCTGTTCGATCAAGCCCATGCCCGGCAATTTCGGTTTTCGGGTAGCCCGGGACCTCTAGCGGCCTGGACATCCGTCGCATACATGGCGCTTCACGCTCCCTGCGAGACCGGGTCGGCAACAGTCAGATGGTTGTCCCAGCGGCGCGCCTCCGGAAAGCCCGTGGGAAACGGCCGGACCCCGCGTGCGCCCAGGTCGAGCGCAAACACGCCGCCCTGCCCGCTGCTCACAAGAAACTCGCCCGTCCCTTTGCCCGGCGCCAGGCCGCAGCAATCGGCCAACGGGCTCGAATGAAGAAATCTTCCGTCGGTGCCGTCCCAGATCGTCACCAGATTGCCGCGCGGGGCGGAGACGGCGAATGTGCGGCCCGTCCTGTCGAAACAGACGTCGCCGCAATACTGCTTCATGGCGCGCAGGACCGCTGGCGGAGCCTCCAGCAGGCGGAGGGGACCGCCGGCCCGGCAAAGCGCGACGAGCGGCACGCGGTCTCCCCTGGGCCCTTCATATTGCATGGCAACCGCAACCCGGCCCTCCCTGCCGACAGCGAGATGGCGGATGCTCAGCAGGCGGAGGTCGCCGCCGAGACGCATCTGTTGGTGCAAGTCGCCTGTCTCTCGGTCGATGAAACAGAGAGAGGGTTCCATCGCCGGCAGGTTGAGCTTCGCCCTGGGATAATCGGGATGGGTGTGGATGCCGCCATTGGCGACCGCCAGCGTCCGGCCGTCCGGCAACATCCGGATGTCGTGCGGACCGACGCCGCGAGAGGGGAGTTCGCCAAGCCGCTTGAAGTCATTGCGCGCGTCGTAGATGCCAACGACGCCGCGGCCGGCGTCGAAGTCGTTCTCGGTAGCGTAGAGTAGTTGCCCGGAAGGCTCGAAGGTGCCGTGGCCCTGGAAACGGCGGTGCCCCGGAGGCTCGAATGCCTGCGACACGGCGCTCCGGTCGATGTCCAGCACAAGCGCGAATTCTCCCGGACGGCGCGCGAAATGGACCGCCAGGCGACCGTCCGGGCGGACAGCGAAGGCGTGTCCGCGCCCCGGCAGCGCGTCGTCCAGCAGCGCTTCGCCGAACTCCGAGAAGCCGCTGACCCGATACCCGCCCGCCGCCACCGCACCGGCGGAGAGGTAACGAACCCTCCCTTTCCCGGCTCCGGCGGCCGCGCCCCAGAACGGCGTCGCCAGGCCGCCGGCGAGCAGCCGGAGCGCGTGGCGCCGGTCAATCGCCGTCGAGCGCATTGAAGCCGATCGGCAGGCCAAGGGCCTTGGCCAGGCGGTTTCGCACGATCTGGCGCAGCGCCTGCACCTGCACCCGCAGCTTTTCGACTGTCTTGCGCTGCGCTGGGTCGGCGGCGGCGGCCTCCAGCGGCCCCTCCATCGACTGCGCCGTCGCCACGGTGGCGCGGAACCCCTTGTGAAGGAGCCTCTCCAGCTTGCGCTCGGACTTCGGCAGCAGCGCGGCAATGCCGGCGCCGGCGCCGCCCGCATACAGGTCCTGCAATGCCTTCAAATTCCCGACGATGTTCCGGAGCGACCGGCCGCTCCGGCGGGACTCCGCCAGATGTGGGCGCACCTTACCGGCGCCTTTGCCGATGACCGGCGCGACCTTCAGGTCGACGACCCGCTGCAGCCCGTCATGGAGGCTCTTGAG
>JAJECZ010000282.1 GCA_022821735.1 Alphaproteobacteria bacterium
GCGCCGAGCGTCACGCCCAGCGTGTCCAGCAGGCAGGCCCTGGCGGCTTCAAGAACCTCGGGCGGCCAGTTTCGTCCGGGCGCTGCAGCCGCCCACGACGCCACGCGCCGGATCGTTTCGTTTCCGCTCATATTATTGCGCATCCTTCCTCGCGGCCCCGGCCGCTTCGCCGGTTACGGTTCTCCGCAGGCGCCCCAGACCTCGTCGCTCTTGAGCCAGCCTCTATAGCCTTCGACGGACACTTCGCACCAGCCTTCCCGGCGTTCGAGCACCGAGAGCAGCACGCCCGGCTCCAGCAGGGCCAACCCGCCGGCACCGGGCCCGGGCGACCGTCGCAACAGCCGCAACGGCCGCTTCGCGCCCGTGACGATGGCGCGGGGCCAGTCCGACAACAGGTGCGCGCTCATCCAGCCGGTCTCTCCCGAAGGGTCCTCGATCTGCCGCCAGTCGAAATGCTCCCTGACGATCCGCACCGGCAGGCCCCGCTGCCGGTACTGCCAGCGCACCGCGTAGGCCGTGCCCGGCCCGACCCGGAGATTGGCCTCCGTGGCGCGTATCGCGGCGTATCGCGGCAAGGGCTGGCCGGTGAGCCGGTCGCCGGCCGGTGCGACCGCGCTCCAGAGGCACAGGACCGCCGCGACGCAGCCGCGAAAAACCCTCATCGCCGGGCCTCCGGCCAGACGACGAGCGCCAGCGCCAGCATGACCAGCCCCTCGACCGCGATGACCGTTACCGCCGTATAGGCGCCCAGCCATTCCGCCAGCAGGCCGAGATGCAGGAAGCCGATGGGTCCGGTGCCGATGCAGATGGTCAACACGCCCATGGCGCGATTGCGCATTTCCGGGCTCGCGCCGAGAAAGGTCAGGGTCGATTGCATGGTCGCGAAGCAGGCGCCTCCGATGCCGGCCGCAACCAGAATTGTGCCAGAAAGCAGGAACCAGGGCGAGGCCGCGAACACGATGGCGCACACCATGTAAGACGATACGCCGAAGACGTAGATGCGCCGGAACCAGACCGCGCGCCCGAACCACGCGATGCTGAGCGCGCCGAGCAGCGCTCCCAGCCCCTCGGCGCTCTGCAACACGCCAACCGGGAACGCCGAAAGGCCGAGCGCTTCCTTGCCGATCACCGGCACCATCGACGTCATCGGGAAGCCCCAGACATTGAAGATGACGGTGACGGCCAGCGTGGCCACCAGCGGGCGGTTTGTGCGGATATAGCGGAAGCCGTCCCGAAGCGCGGTGAGCACGCCGGCGGGTGAGGCGCCTGCCCGCGCGCCGTCCTCCATGCGCACGCGTGCCATCAGGAGGAGCGAGAACACATTGAGCGCGGCACCGGCGAAGAACGCCCCGGAAATGCCGATGCCCTCCAGCAGGGCCCCGCCTGCGAGCGGACCGAGCATCCGGGTCGCGTTGTTGGTGGCCGTGTCGAACCCCATCGCCTGGGCGACCCGGCTGTCGCCGGCGATGTCGCCCAGCATGGTGCGCCGAAGCGGCATTTCGCCGGCCCAGATGACGCCGTTGAGGACGGCGCCGGCGGCGACATGCCAGAGCGCCAGCTCGCCCCAGGCAGCCAGGAGGCCCAGCACCGTCGAACTGGCGGTGAGCACGCACAACCCGGCCATCACCAGAATCCGGCGGTCGAAGCGCTCGGCCAGGGAGCCCGCGAGCGCGCCGAACAGCATGAGCGGAAAGAACCGCAGCACGAACATGAGCGTCACGTCGAATGCCGAGCCTGTGCGGTCGTAAACCCACACGCCGACCGCCAGAATCTCCAGCCAGCGGTTCACGTTTGAGAGTGCGCCGGAGACCCAGACGCGGCGGAACGCGACATTGCCGATAAGTGCGAAGGGACTTATTGTCTCTGCCATAGACTATGCAAACCCCACCCGCGTCCGGGGCGCAATCCCGAAAGCCGGCCCGGCCGCCGGATTGCGGGCGTGCCCTGCCGTTATCGGGAATGGCCGATATGCTTTACGCGCTTCACGAGATGCAGCGCTTTGCGTGGGCGCCCGCCCGCATGATGGCCGAGGCCGGCCGGCAGGCGGCGTCCAATCCGCTGCTGCCATTGTCATGGCATCCTGCCGGACGCGCGGTCGGAGCGTTCTGCGAATTGTTCGAGCGCGTCAGCCGCAAGCACGGCAAGCCGGAATTCGGCATCCGCCAGGTCCTGAGCGGCGGCCGGACGCTGGCCGTGCGGGAAAGGGTGGTTGCTTCCACGCCGTTCTGCGACCTCCTGCATTTCGCGCGCGAAGGCCGGACCGGCGACCCGGTCGTGCTGGTGGTGGCGCCGCTTTCCGGCCATTTCGCCACCCTGCTTCGCGACACGGTGGGCGGGCTGCTGGCAGAGCATGACGTCTATATCACGGACTGGCAGGACGCCCGGCAGGTGCCGGCGAGCCGCGGCCCGTTCACGCTCGACGACTATATCGACACCCTGCTGGACTTTCTCGCCCGGCTCGGACCGGAGGTGCATCTCGTCGCCGTCTGCCAGCCCTCCGTGCCGGCGCTGGCAGCAACGGCGCTGCTCGCCGCAGGAGGCAAGGCTGCGCCGCGTTCGCTCGTGCTGATGGGCGGGCCGATCGACACCCGCGTCGGCGTCACGAAGGTCAACGAATTCGCCAGGGCGCACAGCCGGCGCTGGTTCGAGCAGATGCTGATCCAGACCGTGCCGCCGCCCTATCCGGGCTTCGGGCGGCGGGTCTATCCGGGCTTCATGCAGCTCTCGGGCTTCATGGGGATGAATCTCGACCGGCATGTCGGCGCGCATCTGCGCATGTTCGAGCATCTGGTGACGGGGGACGGCGAGAGCGCCGAGGCCCATCGCCGCTTCTACGACGAATATCTGGCCGTCATGGACATGCCGGCGGAATACTTCCTGGAGACGGTGGAACAGGTTTTCCAGGAACACCACCTGCCGCGCGGCCTGTTTGTCCATCGCGGCGTGCCGGTCGATATGGCGGCGATCCAGGACACGGCGCTCATGACCGTCGAGGGCGAACGCGACGATATTTCGGGCGTCGGCCAGACGGAGGCCGCCCACCGGCTCTGCCGGAATGTCCCGGCGGACCGGCGCCGCCACCGGCTGCAGGCCGGGGTCGGCCACTACGGCATCTTCAACGGACGGCGATGGCGGCAGGAGATCCTGCCGGACGTTGCCGATTTCATTCGCGCCGCGCGGGCTTAAGGAGCCGGAATCCCGATGAACGATATGGCACGCTCGGACGAACCGCGGGGCGTCGCGGTCGCAACCCTCACCCCGATGACCCCCGGACTGGAGCCGGACTTCGACCGGTTCGCCGCGCATTGCCGACGGATGCTGGACCGGGGCGCAAACCTGCTGGCGGTCCTCGGCACGACGGGCGAGGCGAATTCGCTCGGGGTCGATGAGAAGCTCCGCCTTCTGGATGCGCTGGGCGAATCGGACATTCCCGG
The DNA here is from genome assembly GCA_022821735.1 of Alphaproteobacteria bacterium. Lineage (GTDB taxonomy): Bacteria > Pseudomonadota > Alphaproteobacteria > Bin95 > Bin95 > Bin95. The sequence goes on from JAJECZ010000282.1 coordinate 3,435, forward strand.
CGGGACCCTGCTGCCCGGCACCGGCACCTGCTCCATTGCGGACACGGTGATCCTGACCCGGAAGGCGCTGGAGGTCGGCTCCGCCGGCGTCGTCATGCTGCCGCCGTTCTACTACAAGGGCGTGTCGGATGCGGGGCTGCATGCGGCCTACGAGGAAGTCATCCAGCGCGTCGGCGACTCCCGCCTCCGAATCTATTTTTACAACTTCCCCTTCAATTCCGGCGTGCCGATCTCGCACGATCTGATCGAGGGCCTGCTTGCGGCCTATCCGGGCACGATCGCCGGGATCAAGGACAGTTCCGGCGACCTCGACAACATGCTGGCGATGTGCAGGCGGTTCCCGGGCTTCGGCGTGTTTGCGGGCTCGGAGCAGTTCCTGCTGCCGGTGCTGGAGGCGGGCGGCGCCGGCTGCATTTCCGCAACGGCGAACGTCACCATAGGCCTCTGCGCCGAGGTGCTGGCCGCGGCGAGGGCCGGCAAGGACGCCGGCGCCCTTCAGGAAAAGCTCTCCGCCTGGCGTCTGGCGATCCAGTCGCAGCCACTGATCCCCGCGCTCAAGGCGATCGTCGCCCGGAGTACCGGCGACGAGGAGTGGCTTCCGCTTCGGCCGCCGCTTACGGCCCTGGACCAGGCGTCGGAGGCTGCGCTGGACGAGGCGCTGGACGCGGCCGGCTTCGCGCCGGCAGCCTGAGCAACTGCTATTTGGAGGCCGTCTGCAGCCTTGCCGTGATGCGACAATTTGTGCTAGCAGGAGGGCCGCTTCCTGCGGAGGTGCGTGTGCCCGTAAAGGCCCTGCTGCTTTGTATCGCGGCTGTGGCGGCGATGTTGCCGGGGCCGGTGCGGGCCGACGACGCTTATCCGAGCCGCACGCTGGAATGGGTGGTCCCGTTCGGGCCCGGCGGCGGGTCCGACCGCTGGGCGCGAATCATGTCTTCGGCGGCGATCGATGCCTTCGGCCAGGCGTGGCACGTGCGCAACCGGGGCGGCGAGGAAGGCCGGCTCGGCTGGCGCTACATGCTCGGCAAGGCGCCCGACGGCTATACGATCCTGCAAGGCAGCATGACGCCGGCGATTGCGGCGCTTCGGGACCCGGGCTCCGGCTTCAGTCCGGAACAGGTGAAGATCGCGGCCTTCATCTCGTCGATCAAAACCCATCTGGTCGCCATGCCGGAGTCGGGTTTCGAGAACTGGGGCAAGCTGGCGGCCCGCCCGGCTTCCAGCGCCCCGCCGCGAATCGGAGGAACGCCGGCCGTGCTGCTCGCGGCGGCTACCGGCCTCGACAGACTTGGCGTTTCCGCCGCGCTTCGCATTTACTCCGATACGGGCGAGGCCGTGTCGGCGCTTTTGGCCGGGGAGGTCGACATGGCGGCCGTGAGCACATCGACCGTGTTCTCGCTCGCCGGCCGGGCATCTCCGGTCATCAATGTCGGCGCGCGCGACAATACGCCGGCGATCAAGGAGAAGATCGGCGACGTGCCCTGGATCGGCGCGCTCGGAGCGGTGGGCATAGGGGTTCCGCGATGGGTGGGCGTTCACCCGGATACGCCCGACGAGGTGGCGGACCGCATTTCCGAGGGCGTGGGCAAGGTCCTGGCCGACAAGTCGGTCATCAAGCTTATGACCAAGCTCGGCGAGGAAATCCACTATCTGCCGCGCGATGCCGCTTCCGCCGCCTACAGCGAACTGCTTGAGCGCATGAAGGAACTTCTGGGCCGGATGCCGTAGCCCGAAGATTGCGCCTTCGCGCTATGGCAGGGCCATCGGGTTTCGGTTAGCATCCGGGCGATGACTGAGAAGGTAGAAGTGCCGCTGGCCGCCGACCTTGGCGAGCTGTCCCGCCTGGCGGAGGCTGTGGAGGATTTCGGCGGGGCGAACGACCTGCCGCCCGGCGCGGTGTTCAAGCTCAATCTCTGCTTCGACGAACTGATTACCAACGCGATTTCCTACGGCTTCGACACTCTGGACCAGGCGGCCCTCTCCGTGGTGCTGGCGATAAGGGACGGCGAGGTGGTGGCGGTGATCCGCGACAACGGCCGGCCTTTCGATCCGTTTACCGAGGCGCCGGATGCCGATACCACCCTGCGTGTGGAGGACCGGCCCGTTGGCGGCCTGGGCGTCCTGCTCGTGCGCGAATCGATGGACGACTTCTCCTATGAGCGGCGCGACGGTTTCAACGTGGTTACGTTGCGCCTGAAGCTTGACCGGGCGGAGTCTCCGTGACGGAGGACGCCCGCCGCTCCTTCTTCGACGAATCCGCCGGTCGCGCGCCCGGACGCGGCAGGCTTGCGGGCCGGCGGATCCTGGTCGTGGGCGGCGGCCAGCGCGAGATCGACGATCCCGACCCGCCGGTCGGCAACGGACGCGCGGCGGCGATCCTCTATGCCCGCGAAGGAGCCCGTGTCGCCTGTGCGGACATTTCCGGCGAGGCGGCCATGGCGACGGTGGCTGCGGTCGCGCAAGAAGGCGGCCACGCGTTCGCGATCGATGCGGACGTGGCGGACCCGCCGGCGGTCGAGGCCATGGTGGCGCGCGCCGTGGAGAGGCTGGGCGGCCTGGATGGGCTGCTGCTGAATGTGGGCGTCAGCGGTCCGCCGCTGGGTCTGGCCGGCGAGACCCCCGATGAATGGGACCGCGTCATGGCGATCAATCTACGCAGCCATATGCTGACCTGCCGCGCCGCCCTGCCGGTATTGGCCGATGGTTCCAGCATCGTGTTCGTCGCGTCGATCTCGGGTATGCGCCCCAACAGCCGCAAACCGTCTTACGACACGTCGAAGACGGCGCTGCAGGGGCTCTGCGGCCATGTTGCGCAGGAAGGCCATGAGCGGGGAATCCGCGCCAATATCGTGGCTCCCGGCCTGATGGATACCGCGCTCGGCCGCGACGCCAGCCGCCGGCGCCCCGCGCGGAACGACGGACCACTGCCCTTCGGCCGCCAGGGGACAGGCTGGGAGACCGCCTACGCGACCCTGTTCCTGATGTCGCGCGAAAGCGCCTATATCACCACCCAGACCCTGGTCGTCGATGGCGGCCTGATCGACCTTTGGTGGCGGGCGGGCTAACGGCCGAAGGCGCTGGAGCGCCGGAACGGCGTTTTCTATAAGGGACGGGCGGACGGCGGGGCGCGGAAGACGAAACGATGCTGGACCTGAGGTGGATAAGGGAAAGCCCGGAGGCGCTCGACCGTGCGTTGGAGCGCCGGGGGGAACCTCCCGCTGCGGCGCAGGTCGGCGCGCTCGACGCCGAGCGGCGCGGCTGCCAGACCCGTTTCCAGGAATGCCGCCAGCGCCGCAACGCACTCTCGCGCGAGATCGGGAAGGCCAAGGCGGCCGGCGAGCCGGCGGACGCGCTGATTGCGGAAGTTTCGCAGCTCAAGGAAGCGGAACGGGAAGCGGAAGACGCCGAGCGCAAGGCGGCGGCCGAACTGGATGCACTGATTGCCGGTCTTCCGAACCCTCCCGGCGACGATGTGCCGGACGGCGCCGGCGAGGCGGACAATGTGGAATTGCTCCGGAGAGGGGCGCTCCCGGAATTCGACTTCGAGCCGAAGGACCATGTCGAACTGGGCGAAGCGCTCGGCCTGATGGATTTCGAGCGCGCGGCGTTCCTGTCCGGCGCGCGTTTCGTTGTCCTGCGCGGCGCGCTGGCCCGCCTGGAACGCGCGCTTGCCCAGTTCATGCTGGACACGCACACGGAGGAATTCGGCTATGAGGAAGTGTCGCCGCCCTCGCTCGTGCGCAGTCCGGCGTTGTTCGGTACGGGCCAGCTGCCCAAATTCGAGCATGACCTGTTCAGGACCGATACGGATCACTGGCTGATCCCGACCGCGGAAGTGCCTCTGACCAACATGGCGGCGGGCCGCATCCTGCCGGAAGAGGACTTGCCGTTGCGTTTTGCCGCCTTCACGCCCTGCTATCGTTCGGAAGCCGGGTCGGCCGGGCGCGATACGCGCGGCATGATCCGCCAGCACCAGTTTTACAAGGTCGAGATCGTTTCGGTGACCCATCCCGACACTTCGGCCGAAGAGCATGAGCGGATGACGCTGGCGGCGGAAGCGATTCTGGAACGCCTGGAGCTTCCTTATCGCCGCGTCCTGCTCTGCGTGGGCGATATGGGGGCCGCCGCCCGCAAGACCTACGATCTGGAAGTCTGGCTGCCGGGGCAGGGCGCCTACCGGGAAATCTCGAGTTGCTCCAACTGCGGCGATTACCAGGCCCGCCGGATGAATGCGCGTTTCCGCCCGGCCGGCGGCAAGGGAACCCGCTTCGTGCATACGCTGAACGGTTCCGGCCTGGCAGTCGGCCGGACGCTGATCGCCATGCTCGAGAACGGCCAGCAGCCGGACGGGACCATTGTGCTGCCGCCGGCGATCCGCCCCTATATGCGCGGGTGCGAGCGCCTTGAATAGGAAACGACCGGGCGCTGCAAGGCGCGGCGAGAGGGACGCGCCCCCGACGCCGGGCGCCACACGTGCGCGGATGCTCATGATGCTGCGCCGGTCTGGGGTGATCGACGCGGATGTGCTCGCGGCCATCGAACGCACGCCGCGGGACGCCTTCGTTCCGGCGATATTCAGGGACCGGGCGTATGAGGACACGGCATTGCCCATCGGCGACGGCCAGACCATAAGCCGTCCGAGCGTCGTTGCTTTCATGACGGCCATGCTCGCGCCGGGGCCGCGCATGCGGGTGCTGGAAATCGGCACCGGGTCGGGCTACCAGGCGGCCGTGCTGACCCGGCTCTGCCGCAGGGTCTACACCATCGAGCGGCACGGCTCTCTCCTGTCGGAGGCGGAGGCGCGGTTCGAACGGCTGGGGTTGACCAACATCACGACACGGCGCGGCGACGGTGTGCGCGGCTGGCCCCGGGCGGGTCAGTTCGACCGCATTCTGGTTACCGCGGCGGCCGATGATGTGCCGAACGCGCTTGTCGAACAGCTCGCGGAGGGCGGCCGGATGCTGGTCCCGATCCGGGAGTATGACGGCGTGCAGCGACTGGTTTGCCTGTCCCGGACCGGGCATGGCGTCGAGGTCGAGGCCTTGCGCGAAACGTCGTTCGTGCCGCTGGTCGGAGCCTATGACGAAACGGCTCCGCAGGAGGCCGCGCAATGATACGGGCTGGTGCCCTTCTCGCCGTGCTGCTGCTTTGCGCCTGCGGTTGGGTGGAGGTCGGCGACCCCGGGAAGACGAGCCGTCCGCCCCAGGCCGCGGAACCTCCAAAGGCCGTTCCGGGGGATGCCCGGATCCGGGTGCGGAAGGGAGACAGCGTCTATCTCATTTCGCGGCGCCACGGCATTGCGATGCGCGACATCATCGAGCGCAACGGGCTTACCGCGCCCTACCATCTTCGGGAGGGGCAAACGCTGATTTTGCCGGCTCCCCGCGAACATGCCGTGGTGTCGGGCGATTCGCTGTGGTCGATCTCGCACCGGTATGGCGTGCCGATAGCGGCGCTGGTGCGCGCCAACGGGTTGAAGAAACCCTTTACGATCTATCCCGGCACGACGCTGCGCATCCCCGGACCGGCGGAACCGCCGCCGGATAACGCCCCCGAGATAAGGGTGGCCGCGACGACCGGCCCGGAGAAGCCTCTGAAGAAGCCGTCCCGTCCCTCGCTTGGCGCGGGGACGCCGCCGGTCCCCAGCCCGTCGCCCGTCGCTCTGGCCAAAGCGCCGCCGCCCGGCGGTTCCGGCGCCGTCGAGTCCGATGCTGGCGCGCTCAAGCCGCGGCGGGCGCCTGCCTCCGCCCCGGCCTCGAAATCGGCTTCCGCGCCCGCGTCCCGTCCGGCGGCGGCGGAGAAACCCGCCCCGCGAACCGTAGCCGAGCCGCCGCGGGCGCCGGTCCGGACGGCCTTGAAGCCGCTGCCGCCCCGCGCCGGGCGGTTCCTGCGGCCCGTGGCGGGACCCGTCGTTGCCGGCTTCGGGCCGCAGCCGGACGGCCTGCACAATGACGGGATCAACATAGCGGCGCCGCGCGGCGCCGCCGTGCATTCGGTAGAGGCGGGACGGGTCGCCTATTCCGGCAACGAGCTTCCCGGCTACGGCAACCTGCTGCTTATCAGGCACCGGGGAGGCTGGGTCTCCGCCTACGCCCACAATGACCGGCTGCTGGTTGGGCGGGGCGACGAGGTCCAGCGCGGGCAGAGAATCGCGCTCGTGGGCAGCAGCGGCAGGGTGACGACCCCGCAGCTGCATTTCGAACTCAGACGGCAGGGACGGGCTGTCGATCCGTCTCCCCATCTCGATGGCGGCTGAGGACGCGCGCGGGCTTCAACTCCCTGCAAGGAAGTCGCGGATGGCGAGCGCTTCGTCGAGCCCGGACAACTCGCGGTCGGCGTCCAGTGGCAGGGCCCGTGAAGACAGGCGCACCACGACCACTTCGGCGCGACGGTCCACATAGAGGTTCTGGCCGTGGATGCCGATGCCGAAGATCAGGGGATTTTCGCCGCGCAGCACGTAGCATTGCGAACGGTAATGCATCGCCCGGCCGGGAAAGAAGGGCGCGAAATCGCCCGCATTCCAGGCCTCCGGGTCCCCGGCCTGTTCGATATCTTCGATCCAGCGCTGGGGCAGCACCTGCCGCCCGTCCCGTGAGCCGTTTTCGACGATCAATTGCCCGATGCGGGCGAGGTCGCGGGCCGCAACGCACATGCCGCCCGCGGCCCTGGGCGCGCCCAGCCGGTCCACGGTGATGTAGGCCGGGCGCTCGGCCCCCGCGGGCGCCCATAGCAGGCGGCCCATCAGGTCCGCGTAGCGCTCGCCCGCCGCCCGCTCGATGACCCAGGCCAGAAGGTCCGTATTGGTGGAGACATAATGGAAGCGTTGCCCGTGCTGTCCGTCCGCCTCGGTCAACCGAGCATAGAAGGAGCGCAGGTCCGAGGGCGGCTCGTCCGGGTCAGCCGGGTTCCAGCCGGTCGCCTGGCGATAGGCGATAATCGGCCCGCTCGTGGCGAGATAGTCCTCGTCGAACAGGATGCCGACGCGCATGTCGAGAAGGTGGCGCACCGTTGCGCCGCGATAGACCGTTTCCTCGATCTCGGGCACATACCGGGAGACTAGGGCGTTCGCATCGAGCCTTCCCGATTCCGCGAGGATGCCGGCCAGCAGGCCCAGCAGGGATTTCGAGACGGACATCAGGATATGCGGCGTCGCGGCGGTCATTCCTTCGCCGTAGCGTTCCGCCACGACCTTGCCGCGGTGCAGCGCCAGCAGCGCATCGCAGCTTTCCGCCATCTCCTGGAAGCCCGGCACCGGTATGGGGGCTTCGGGCAGCGGACGCACGGCCGCGGGGTCGTTGGGGATTTCCGCGGAAGGAATCAGTTCCCGCACATGGCGGAAGGCCCAGCGGCTGAAAGGGGCGGTCCGCCAGTTCGCGAGCGTGACCTGCTCCTCGGCCGGGGGCGGGAAACGGTCCATCATGTCGTCTGTCCTCTGTCGCCGGCCGCGATCATACCGGTAGGCGCACGCGCACGCCGAGGCCACCCTCTGGCGAATCGCCCAGATGGATGTCGCCCCCGTGGCTCTGCACTACGTCGCGGGCGATGGAAAGGCCGAGCCCGATACCGCCGGTCTTCCCCCCATGCGAGCGGTCCCGGCGGTAGAAGGGGCGAAACACCTTTTCCCGGTCGGCCGCCGGCACGCCCGGCCCGTCATCGTCGATTCCGATCTCGAACCACTCGCCCTGTTCCCGGCAGACGATCCAGACCTGGCCGGCGTAACGCATCGCATTGTCGATCAGGTTGACGAGGCAGCGCCTGATGGCCGTCGCCTGCACCGGAATTTTCGGCGCGCTTACGATACGAAGGTCGATGGAGGCGCCGGCCCGGCGCGCGCCGGTCACGACATCCTCGACCAGCTCGCCCAGATCGGTCTCCACGGCCGCTTCGCCGCCTTCGCCGCGGGCGAATGCCAGATAGGCCTCCAGCATCGCTTCCATTTCGGCGATGTCGGCCTGTAGTTCGCGGGCGTCGTCGTTCTCCGGCAGCAGGGCCAGCGCAACCTTCATGCGCGAAAGCGGGGTGCGGAGGTCGTGGGAGACGCCGGCCAGCATCTCCGTGCGCTGGGTGATCTGGCGCCGGATACGCTCCCGCATCCGCCGGAACGCGACGGTCGCGCGGCGGACTTCCATTGCGCCCGCCAGCTTCGGGTCCTTGGCCTCCCGACCCTTGCCATAGGCGTCGGCCGCCTCCGCAAGCCTCCTGATGGGCCGGATCTGGTTGCGCATGAACAGCCCGGCGACGGCGAACAGGATCATCGAGGTTCCGACCATCCAGAGCGCCCAGAAGGTGGTGGTCGAACTGAACAGCCGCCGGCGCGGCGCAACGACATTCAGCACGCTGTCCTTGAGCTGTACCCTGATAAGGATTTCGTCCTCATAGGCTGCCGTGTCGAACTGGAACGGACGTCTCACGCGATGGGTCAGCTCGCGGGCAAGCAGCCGGTCCAGGCCGCCCTTCGGCTCGGGCTGGGGACGGTTCGGAAGTATGGCGTCCGGTGCGATGGTGGCCCGAAGGTCGGTGCGCTCGGCAAGCAATTTCAGAAGCACGCCCTGCGCGTCGCCGCCGGGAAACCGGTCCATTGCGTCGATCACGAGGCCGATTTCCCCCGCCACCCCGGCTGCCAGACGCTTCATGATGATATGCCAGTGCCGCTCGTAGAAGATCCATGTCGAGACGATCTGCAGCAGGATCAGCGGCATCACGATGATGAGCAGGGAGCGCGCAAACAGGGTGCGCGGCAGGAAGCGGTCCAGACGGCCTGCCATCAGTCGGGCCGGAGCGCGTAGCCGCGCCCCCAGACCGTGACGAGGTAGCGGGGATGCTTGGGGTCGGGCTCCAGCTTCCGGCGCAGCCGCGCGACCTGTACGTCCACGCCCCGTCCGGAACCGACGCTCATGACCGCCAGTTCCTCGCGCGAGACGGTATTGCCGCCCCTGAGGGAGAGCGCGCTCAGCAACAGCGCCTCCGCCGGGGCGAGCCGGCGAACGGTTCCGTCCTCATGCTCCAGGGTCTCGCGGCCGGTGCTCCAGGCCAGCGGACCGAAACGAAGCGTCTCGCGGCGCACGGTCCCGCGGCGGCGCAGGATCGTGCGAATGCGCAGCACCAGTTCGCGGGGCTCGAACGGCTTGACCATATAGTCTTCCGCGCCCGCCTCCAGGCCGCGCACGCGGTCCTCGGGCTCGTCCATCGCCGTCAGCAGCAATATCGGCGTCGAATTCCCCGCTTCCGTCAGCGCCGCGCTGAGTTCCAGGCCGGACTCTCCCGGCAGCATGATGTCTAGCACCACGAGGTCGAACGCGACGCCCACCATCGCGCGCCGGGCCGCCTCGGCCTCCTCCATTGCCGTGACGCGAAAGCCGGAGGTGGAGAGATAGCGCTTCAGAAGCGCGCGCAGCCGTTCGTCGTCATCCACCAGGAGGATGTGAGGCAGGTCCTGGGAATGAGAAGGCGAAATCGCTTCACGCATGTGTAGAAATCCGCCATAAGCTGCGACGCTGCGTTCCGGTATCATATCGTGCCCGAAGAATGAGGAGAAATGCGCGATGGCGGTGGACCTGCTCCCCTATGACGACCGCGACGGCTTCATCTGGCTGGACGGCGCACTGGTTCCCTGGCGCGACGCCAGGCTGCATGTCCTGACCCACGCCCTGCATTACGCCAGCGCGGTCTTCGAAGGCGAACGGGTCTATGCCGGACACATCTTCCGTTCGCGCGCCCATACCGAGCGCCTTCACAACTCCGCCCGGCTCATGGGATTCGAAATACCTTACTCGGTCGAGGTGCTGGAAAGCGCCAAGCGGGACGTGCTGCAGGCAAACGGCCTCAAGGATGCCTATGTGCGCCCGGTGGCATGGCGCGGCGCGGAGATGATGGGTGTGTCGGCGCAGGATGCCACGATTCATGTCGCGATTGCGGCCTGGTTCTGGGGTGCCTATTTCGGCGATGGCACCGAGATGTCAGGAATCCGCATGAAGACCGGCCGTTATCGCCGGCCGGGTCCTGAATGCGGTCCGGTGCAGGCCAAGGCGACCGGCCACTACCTGATCTGCACGCTGAACAAGCATGAGGTCGAGGCCGAGGGCTACCACGATGCGTTGTTCCTCGACACTCAAGGCTTCGTCGCGGAGGGCTCCGGGGCGAATATCTTCCTCGTCCAGGATGGCAAGCTGCACACGCCGACGCCCGACAGCTTCCTCAACGGCATCACCCGCCAGGCGGTGATCGGCCTGGCGGAGAAACGCCAGATCCCGGTGGTGGAGCGCTCGATCCTGCCGGAGGAATTCGCCCGCACCACGGAGGTCTTCGTGACCGGGACCGCCGCCGAGGTGACCCCCGTCGCGGAGATCGACGACTACCGTTTCACCCCGGGCGACATAACCCGCACGCTGATGGAAGACTTCCGCGCCATCACCTCGACCGGATAACGAAA
>JAJECZ010000209.1 GCA_022821735.1 Alphaproteobacteria bacterium
GCGCCGAGCCCGACCTCGCGCCAGGCGGAGAGCGTCGGCAGCGAGACGATGACCGTCTCCGCCAGGTCGGCGACCGCCTTCGGGCTCGCGGCCTCGCGCGCCTGCCGGGCGGTCAGCGGCGCCACCGCCTCGGCGCGGACATCGTGCACGATGAGGCTGTGGCCCCCGTCCAGCAGCCGTCCGGCCATCGGTGCACCCATGGCGCCCACGCCCACAAATCCCAGTTCCATTACTCTCTTCCTTATTGCCGCATCTTGCTGTCGAGTATGCGCGCCGCGGCGGCCTCAGGCCAGCAGCCAGCCGAGCAGCGTGCGGTTGCCTTCCACCACCTCCGTCCAGAACTGCCACGGCCAGAGCCAGAGCCGCATGAAGGCCCACAAGGCCGCATCGCCCAGCGCCGGGCCGAATTCGCCCGGCCCGAGGCCGTGGACGACGTGAATGAACATGCGCGAAAAGCCAGCCACCAGCCCGAGCAGGAACCCGATACCCAGATAGAGGGAAAGAATGCGGCGCAACAGTCTCAGCATGGCGGACAGCGACTCTCCTTGTGCAGTCTTGCCCCGCGTCGGCCCGAAAGTCGAGCGGCAAGCCGGCCGCCTTGAACGGCATGCGAAACGCAGCTACCAGATTGTCCATGACCGCCACGACCCTGGTGCTCGGCGGCGCTGCTTCCGGCAAGAGCCGTTACGCCGAATCGCTGTTCGACGGGCCCGCCGTCTATATCGCCACGGCCGAGGCCGGCGACGCCGAGATGGCGGACCGCATCGCCCGCCACCGCGCCCGGCGGGGGCCTTGCTGGACGACCGTCGAAGCGCCCTGCCGGCTGCCGGAAGCGCTCAGGCAAGCCCGCGACATGCCGGTGCTGGCGGACTGCCTGACGCTCTGGCTCTCCAACGCGCTTGCTGCGGGCCGGGAGCCCGATATGGAGGCGCTGCTGGCCGCCGTCGCCGGCCGCAACCGCCAGACGGTGCTGGTCTCGAACGAAACCGGCATGGGCCTCGTGCCCGCAACGCCGCTCGGCCGGCGCTTCCGCGAGGCGCAGGGGCGGCTGAACGAGGAGGTCGCCCGTGTGGCGGACCGGGTCGTGTTCGTGGCGGCCGGCCTGCCGCTCGTGCTGAAGCCCTGAAGGCGCACCCCATGCTGCAACCGAAGATACCGGCAACCGTCGTCACCGGCTTCCTCGGCGCCGGCAAGACCAGCCTGGTCCGCCACCTGCTCGAACATGCGGGCGGCAGGCGCCTGGCGGTGATCGTCAACGAGTTCGGCGACCTCGGCATCGACGGCGAGCTGCTGCGCGCTTGCGGCATCGAGGGCTGCGAGGACGAGGATATCGTCGAACTCGCCAACGGCTGCATCTGCTGCACGGTGGCGGATGACTTCCTGCCGACCATGCAGGCGCTTCTCGACCGTCCCGACCCGCCTGACCATATCATCATCGAGACCTCGGGCCTCGCCTTGCCGAAACCGCTGGTGCAGGCCTTCGCCTGGCCGGAGGTCCGCTCCCGCACCACGGTGGACGGCGTGGTTGCGGTGGTGGATGCCGCGGCCGTCTCGGCCGGGCGTTTTGCGGCCGATCCGGAAGCAGTCGAGGCCGCGCGCCGGGCCGATCCCGCTCTCGACCACGATGCGCCGCTGGAGGAGCTGTTCGAGGACCAGCTCGCCGCCGCCGACCTCGTCGTCGTCAACAAGCGCGACCTCCTGGACACGCCGGCTTGGGAGGGCGTGCTTGCCCAGGTGCGGGAGGAGCTGCGCTCGCCCGCAGTCAAGACGGTCGGCGCGACCGGCGGGGCGGTCGATGCGCGCCTGCTGCTCGGCCTGAACGCGGCGGCGGAGGACGATCTGGACGCGCGTCCCTCGCACCATGACGGCGAGGACGAGCACGACCATGACGATTTCGAGAGCTTCGCCGTCGAGGCGGGACCGGTCGAGCCGGCGGCGCTTGCCGAGCGTATCGCGGCGGCGGCAAAGGGCCACGACGTGCTCCGCATCAAGGGGTTCGCTGCGGTCGAGGGCAAGGCGATGCGGCTCGCCGTGCAGGGCGTCGGCGCCCGCACCGAGACCTGGTACGACCGGCCCTGGCAGGCCGGCGAGGAGCCGCTGACGCGGCTGGTGGTGATCGGCTTCGCCGGCCTCGACCGCGAGGGCGTCGCCCGGACACTCGGCGGGCGGTGCATCTCCTAGCCGCAACTCCCGGCGCGGTCGAAGACGGCGAGGCGGTCGATCTCGGCCAGACGCCGGGTGACATCGCGATCCTGAGCGCCGCCGACACGGAACTCGCCCTGCTTGCGGAGGCCCAGCGAAAACGCCTCGCCGAGGACGGGCACGCCCCGATGCTCCGGCTCGCCAACGTCATGGCGCTCGGCCACAACCTGTCCGTCGATCTGCATGTCGAGCGCGTGCTCTCCCGCGCCCGGCTGGTGGTGGTGCGGCTGCTCGGCGGGCGCGGCTACTGGCCCTACGGCGTCGAGCGGCTGGGCACGCTGGAGGCCCCGGTGGCGCTGCTGCCGGGCGACGACCGGGCGGACCCGGAGCTCGACGCCTGGTCCAGCCTCGATGCGGACGCCTGCCGCCGCCTCTGGCGCTACCTGGCGGAGGGCGGCCCCGACAATGCGCTGAACTGCCTGCGCTACGCGGCCCACCTGCTCGGCCGCCCCGCCCCCTGGCAGGAGCCCGAGCCGATCCCGCGCGCGCAACCCTATGGCGCGGCCGCGGGCGCCGGCCCGGCCGCGCCGCTGCTGTTCTACCGGGCGCATCTGCAATCCGGGAACATGGCGGCCATCGACATGCTGGCGGAGGAGATGGCGGCGGCGGGCCTGGCGCCCCGGCCGGTCGCGGTCTCAAGCCTCAAGGACCCGGATTCGCTCGGCCTGTTGCATCGCCTGCTCGCGGCCGAGCCGCCCGCCGTCATCGTCAACACCACGGGATTCGCGGCGCGCGGCGCGGACGGGCCGGGGCCGCTCGACCGCTACGACTGCCCGGTGGTCCAGGCGGTGCTCTCCGGCGGCGCGGAGGCCGCCTGGCGCGAGGGCGCGCGCGGCCTTTCCCCGCGCGACATCGCCATGAACATCGCGTTGCCGGAGGTGGACGGGCGGCTGATCTCCCGCGCGGTCTCCTTCAAGGCCGCCAGCCGGCGCGACCCGGCGACGGAGTGCGACATCGCCCGCTACCGGCCGGTGCCCGACCGGGTGCGCTTCGTGGCGGAACTCGCCGCCAACTGGGCGAAACTCCGCCTGCCGGGACGGAAGCGCATAGCCCTGGT
>JAJECZ010000450.1 GCA_022821735.1 Alphaproteobacteria bacterium
ATGACCGGCACCAATGTGTTCTTCAGGGCATGGCCGAAATGCACGGCCCGGTTCGACAGCCCGCGCGCACGGGCGAACTTGATGTAGTCGGTGCGCAGGACCTCCAGCATTTCCGAACGCACGAGGCGCATGATGAGCGTCATCTGGAAGAGGCCGAGCGTGACCGCCGGCATGACGAGGGCCTGGAGCCCGCTTGCGGTCAGCATCCCGGTGGGCCAGCCGCCGAGATCGACGGTCTCTCCGCGCCCGAAACTCGGCATGACGCCGAGCGTTACGGAGAAGATGAAGATCAGCAGTATCCCGATCAGGAACGTCGGCAGCGAAATCCCGGCCAGCGAAACCGCCATGAATATCTTGGAAAGCAGGCTGTCGCGGTATAGCCCCGTAAAGACGCCCATCGGCACGCCCACCGCCAGGGCGAAGAGCGCAGAAACCATCGCCAGCTCGAAGGTTGCGGGAAAGCGCGCACCGAGCAGTTCCGTTACCGGCTTCTTGTGCTGGTAGGAGATGCCGAAATCGAGCTGCGCCGCGTTGGCGATATAGCGCGCGAACTGCACGTGGAAGGGGTCGTTCAGGCCGAGGCGCTCCCTGAGCGCCGCGCGTTGCTCGAGGGTGGTCTCGATGCCGACCATCTGATGCACCGGGTCGCCGACGAACCGGAACATGGAGAACGCAATCAGCGCCACGAACAGGATTACGACGACGGATTGCATGAGGCGCCGGAGGGTGAAGGCGATCATGGATCGAGCCTGCTACGCGCGCCCCGGTGGGCGGTCAAGCGTGTTATAGACTGGCGGCCCGCACAGGATGAGGGGAGGGACTCCCATGCGTATCGTCGTCAACGGCCAGCAGGCTTTCGGCAAGGCGGTTCTCGACGCGCTGGTCGCGCGCGGCGACGATGTCGTCGCAGTCTACTGCGCCCCCGACGCCAGGCCCGACCGCCCGGACCCGCTGAAGGTTGCGGCCGGTGAGCGGGGTCTGCCCGTCTTCCAGCCGAAGAGCTTCCGGGACCCGGCGGTGCATGATGAATTTGCAGCGCTCAAGCCGGATCTCTGCGTCATGGCCTATGTGACCAAAATCGTACCGTCTTCTTTCCTCAACCTTCCGACGCTCGGCACCATCCAATATCACCCGTCGCTGCTGCCCCTGCATCGCGGTCCGAGTTCGATCAACTGGCCGATCATCCAGGGCCGGACGGAAACGGGGCTCACGATCTTCTGGCCGGACGACGGCCTGGATACCGGCCCCGTGCTGCTCCAGAAGAAGACCGCCATCGACCCCGACGATACGCTCGGCAGCGTCTATTTCGACCGCCTGTTCCCGATGGGCGTCGATGCGATGCTGGAAGCCGTCGATCTCGTCCGGGCCGGAAACGCGCCGAAGATCGTGCAGGACGAGGCGCAGGCGACCTACGAGAGCTGGTGCACGGCGGACGATGCCGGGATCGACTGGTCGCGTCCGGCAGGCGAAATCTACAACCTCATTCGCGGCTGCAACCCCCAGCCGGGCGCCTGGACGGTGCGCGCCGGCGCCAGGCTCCAGATATTCGACGCCTGCCCGGAAGACAGCTCCGACGGCGCCAGCCCCGGAACGGTCCTGTCGGTGGGCGATGACGGGGCCGTGATCGCGGCCGGCGGCGGGGCGGTCCGCGCAATCCGGGTCCGCCCGGACGGCGCCGGCAAGGTCCCCGCCGCGGAGGCGGGTCTGGAAACGGGCGAAATACTCGGCGCATAGCCCTGCCGGGCGGCGTTCTTCGGCAAAGGAACGGGCGATGAAACGCATCTTCGTCACGCGGCGCCTGCCAGAACCTGTGGAGGCCCGGTTTGCCCGGTCGTTCGACGTGACGATGAATGTCGGCGACCGCCGGCTTTCTTCCGCCGATGTGGTCGCCGCCTGCGACGGCATGGACGCGCTCGTCATAAACACGAGCGAGCGTCTCGACGCCGCCGCCGTTGCCGGCCTTCCACCTTCGCTGAAGGCGGTCGGCACCTATTCCGTTGGCCATGAGCATCTCGACCTCGACGCCTTGCGGGCGCGCGGCATTCCCGTCGTCTATACGCCGGACGTGCTCAGCGCTTCGGTGGCCGACAACGCCATGCTGCTGATGCTGGGCGCCGCCCGCCGCGCACGCGAGGGGCAGGCGTTGATCGTCGAAGGCAGATGGAAGGGCTGGGGACCGCGCCAGCTGATCGGCACCGAGGTGACCGGCAAGCGGCTCGGGATATTCGGGATGGGCCGAATCGGGCGCGAGATCGCCGGACGCGCCCGGGCGTTCGACATGGAAATCGGCTATCACAACCGCCGGCCGCTGGAAGCCGGGGCCGGCCTCTATTTCGCCGACGAAAGAGAGTTCCTGTCCCGCAGCGACATTCTGGTCATCGCGGCCCCTGCTTCGCCGGAAACCCGTTACTGGCTGAATGCCGAACGGATTGTCCGCCTTCCGCAAGGCGCGCTGGTCGTGAACATCGCGCGCGGCAGCCTGGTCGATGACGACGCCCTGACCGCGGCGGTGGAAAGCGGACATCTCGCCGGAGCCGGCCTGGACGTGTTCGACGGCGAACCGGATGTACACCCGGCCTATCTGCGGCTCGAGCGCATTTACGTGCAGCCGCATATCGGCAGTTCCACGCTGGAAACCCGGCTTGCGATGGCCGAGCATGTGATCTCGGGGCTGGAAGCCCTGTTTGCCGGTCGCAATCCGCCCAACCGCCTCGTTTAGAGGCATCGTCTGCGACATTCGGCCTTGCCGTAAATTCACGCCGAAAGCGCCGGAACCGGACGGAAGTCCTTGACAATTCCCGAAGCCGCCATAAGAACTCCGGCAACTCTATTTGATGAGAGATCGTTCGACAGAACACATGACATTCCAAAATCTCGGACTGAGCGAAGAGACGCTCAAAGCGGTGGAGGACTCGGGCTACACCGAGCCGACGCCGATTCAGGAACAGGCAATTCCGGTTGTGCTCATGGGACGGGACGTCCTCGGTTGCGCGCAGACCGGCACCGGAAAGACCGCCGGATTCACCCTGCCGATGATCGACATGCTCACAAGCGGGCGCGCGCGGGCGCGGATGCCGCGTTCGCTCATTCTGGAACCGACGCGCGAGCTTGCCGCCCAGGTGAACGAAAACTTCGACCGCTACGGCAAGTATCACCGGCTGAGCACGGCCCTGCTGATCGGCGGAGAGAGCTTCGTCGACCAGGAAAAGGCGCTGGGGCGCGGCGTCGATGTGCTGATCGCCACGCCGGGCCGGATGATCGACCTTTTCGAGCGCGGACGCATCCTGCTGAGCGACGTCAAGGTGCTCGTCATCGACGAAGCCGACCGCATGCTGGACATGGGTTTCATTCCCGACATCGAACGCATCGTCGGCCTGCTGCCCAGGAAGCGCCAGACGCTGTTCTTCTCGGCGACGATGCCGGCCGAGATCCGCAAGCTGGCCGACAATTTCCTGGATGATCCGAAGGAAATTGCGGTGGCTCCGCCGGCGTCCCCGGCGGAAACGGTCGATCAGCAGCTTGCGCTGGTCCACCGCGACGACAAGCGTGCGGCATTGCGGGAAATCCTGCGCTCGGAGGACATCGAAAACGGCCTCGTATTCTGCAACCGCAAGCGCGACGTCGATATCCTCGTGAAGTCGCTGACAAAGCATGGATTCGACGCATCGGCGCTGCATGGCGACATGCCGCAGTTCCGGCGCACGGAGACGCTCGACCGCTTCCGCTCGGGCGAGCTTCGGCTGCTGGTGGCCTCCGATGTGGCGGCGCGCGGCTTGGACATCCCCCGCGTCAGCCATGTCTTCAACTTCGACGTGCCGATCCATGCGGAAGACTATGTCCACCGCATCGGGCGGACCGGACGGGCGGGACGGCCGGGCACCGCCATCACCATCGCGGAGCCGGAGGACGCCTTCCATGCCGGGCGGATCGAGAAGCTGATCGGCCGCGATGTGCCCCGGCGCACGCTGGAAACGGTCGATGCCGCGAACTGGGACGACGAGCCGAAGCGCCGCCGCCGCGGCCGGACAGTCCCCGCCGAGCGCGGCGCTCCGGCCGAGCGCAGCGCCGCCCCGAAAGACCGGCCGAGCCGCAGGGCGGCGCCGCCTGCCGCAAAGGAGCGGGGTCGCCGGGCCGCTCCGCCGGTTGACGCGCAACACCCGGATACTGCCTTCGGCGAGCACATTCCGGCCTTCCTGCTGCGTCCGGGCGCCGATCCGGACGCGCAGTCAGCCTGAGGCCTGGTCCCAGGTCGGGAGGCCGGTATGCGACCGATCTTTGTGATGGTGAAATGTTCGCTCGGCAAGGCCTATGAGGTCGCCGACCGTCTGGCGCAGGAAGTCGAGCAGGCTTCGGAAATCTATTCCACATCCGGGCAGTACGACCTGCTGGTCAAATGCTACCTGGAGGACGGTGCCGATCCCGGCCATTTCGTCACCGAGCGCCTGCAAACGCTGCCGGGCGTCACCGACACGTTCACGCTGATTACCTTCAAGGCCTTCCGGTGACTGCCGACGCCGAGCCGCTGCCGGTCAGCGTCATCACCGGTTTTCTCGGCAGCGGCAAGACCACCCTGCTCTCCCGCCTGATCCGCCTGCCGGGGATGGAGAAGACCGCCGTCGTCATCAACGAATTCGGCGAAGTCGGCCTCGACCACGAGCTGGTCGCGGCGTCGAGCGACGAGAACGTCATGGTGCTGGACTCGGGCTGCATCTGCTGCTCGATCCGGGGCGAACTGGCCGAGACCCTGCGAGACCTGTTCGCCCGCCGCGCGCGAGAGGAGATCCCGGCCTTCGACCGCGTGGTGATCGAGACCACCGGGCTCGCCGACCCGGCGCCCGTGCTGCACACGCTGATGGCCGACCCGCTGGTGGCGGCCTGCTTCCGCCTCGACGGCGTGGTGACGACGGTGGACGGCGTGCATGGCGGCGGCCAGCTCGACCGGCATGAGGAATCGCTGAAGCAGGCGGCGATGGCCGACCGGCTGCTGCTGACCAAGACCGACATTGCCGGGGAAGACGGCGTTTCGGCGCTGGAGGACCGCCTGGCCGGCATCAATCCGGGCGCGCCGCGCTACCGGGTGGTGCAGGGTGAAATCGAGCCCGGCCGCCTGTTCGGCGCCGGCCTCTACGACCCGGAGACCAAGTCCGTCGATGTCCGCAACTGGCTGCGCGAAGAGGCCTTCCACGCGCACCGTCACGGCCATGACCACGACCATGACCACGGCAGCCACAGCCACGATGAGCGCTTCACCTCCTTCTGCCTGCGCCGGGAGGGTGCCTGCTCCTGGAATACATGGGTCGGTTTCCTGGAAGCGCTGATTACCTCCCACGGCGAGTCCCTGCTTCGCCTCAAGG
>JAJECZ010000054.1 GCA_022821735.1 Alphaproteobacteria bacterium
GGCTGACCGTGCGCCGGCTGCAGATGGGCGCATGGTGCGTGGGCATGGCGCGGCGCGCGCTCAAGATGCTCTGTGAGCATGCCAGCCAGCGGGTGACCTTCGGCGAGCGCCTCGCCGACCGGCAGGCGATCCAGTGGTGGATCGCCGACGGCGCCACCAGGGTCCATGCCTGCTCGCTGATGGTGATGGACGCGGCGATGAAGCAGGACCGGGGCGAGGACGTGCGCACCGAGGCCTCGATGATCAAGGTCTATGCCACCGAGATGGCGACCGAGGTCGTGGACCGCGCCCAGCAGGCCTTCGGCGCGATGGGCGTCACCAGGGAGCTGCCGCTCCAGCTGATGGCACAGAAAGTGCGGCTGATGCGCGTCTATGAGGGGCCGAGCGAGGTCCATCGCATGGTAATAGCGCGGCGCATGCTGCGCGCGCACGGTTGAGGAGGCCGTACCGATGCCCGACAGCGTCCGTTCCATCGCCGAACTCGGCCGCCGCATGCCGGCCGCGCCGGCGAGCCCGGCCGAGGCGCGCGCCCGCTATTTCAACACCGCCAACGCCTTCGACGTGAAGCTGCCGCCCGTGCCGGACGCGGTCTTCACCGAGGAGCCGGCGCGTGCGCTCGACCCCGACGCGCCCACGGGGTTCGTTGCCTGCGACATCTCGGCGGAACTGGCCTGCGCCTTCCCCGCCACCTCGCCGCTGGTGCTGGCCCGCTATGCCCGCATCCGCGCGGGCGAGACGCTGACCGCCGACTTCAACGCAACCGGCGTGCTCGCCTATGTCATCTGGGGCCGAGGCAGCGTGGCGAGTGCCGGGGAGGTGCTGAATTGGGCGGCCGGGGACCTGATGCTGCTGCCGGGAGGCGAGACGCATCCCTGGGCGGCGGAAGAAGACGCCGTTCTCTGGCTTGTCACCAACGAGCCGCAGCTCGCCTTCGACCATGCCCGCGCGCCCGGGCCGGGCATGGCGCCGACCGACCCGGTGCATTACCCCGCCGCCGAGATCGCGGAGCAGGTGGACCTGCTGATGCAGACCGGGCGGACCGAGGAAATTCCGGGCTCCGCGCTCATCTTCTCCGCCGAGCGCCAGGAGGCGACGCGCAATGCGCTGCCGACGCTCACCTGCGCCATGAATGCGCTGGAGCCAGGCCAGAGCCAGCGCCCGCACCGCCACAACTCGGTTGCGGTCAGCCTTATCGTCGAGGGCGAGGGCTGCTACTCGGTCGTGGACGGGCGGCGCAAGGACTGGGCGCCCTGGGCGACGACGATCACCCCGCCCGTCTCATCGCATTCGCATCACAATGAAGGGCCGCGACGCGCCATGTTCCTGATCGTGCAGGACGGCGGTATCTTCTACCACGCACGCGCCATGGGGTTCGAGTTCACCGATGCTTGAGATACGACCGCTTGCGCCGGAGATCGGCGCGGAAGTCACCGGCTTCGACATGGGCAGGCCGCTGACCGACGAGCTGTTCGAGGACATTCACGCCGCCTGGATGCGCCACAAGGTGCTGGTGTTTCCCGGCCAGCCTGTCCCGGACGAGGCGCTGCTCGCCTTCGGCCGGCGCTTCGGCGAACTCGAGGTGTTTCACCAGGACATCATCCGCTCGAAGCGCCTGCCGGAGATCTTCCGCGTCTCCAACGTCGATGAGGACGGAAAGCTGATGGCCCCGGACGACCCGGTGCAGCACCAGATTTCGCTCGCGCGGCGCTGGCACACCGACAGCAGCTACCGCGAGAAGCCGTCGGTCGGCTCGCTGCTGCACGGCGTCGAGGTGACTGAGGAGGGCGGCGAGACCATGTTCGCGAACATGGCGGCCGTGCTGCGCGCCCTGCCGGAGGAGCTGCGCCGCGAGGTCGAAGGCCGGCGCGCACGGCACGATTTCGAGAACCTCCACCGGCTGAAGCCGCTCAAGCCGCTGACCGACGAGGAGCGCGCGCGCATGCCGCCGGTCTGGCAGCCCATGGTCCGCCGCCACCCGGAGACGGGCGAGGCCTCGCTCTATGTCAGCCCGATCTACAACGACGCCGTGGAAGGCCTGGACCCGCAACGCGCGGCGGCGCTGGTCGGGCGGCTGGAGGCGTTCATCGACGACGAGCGCTTCATCTACCGCCACCGCTGGCGGCCCCATGACGTGCTGCTCTGGGACAATCGCTGCACGGTCCACCGGGTCACGCCCTACAACCCCGCGCACCGCCGCATCATGCACCGCACCACCATCGCCGGCCGGGAGCGCGTCGAGGCGGCTTGACGAGGCCGGCCCGCAGACACCATATCCATGGGTGCCGGGCAGGCTCGGGAGGCGGCATCGTGGCTCCGACACGCAGGGACATCATAAGGCTCGGCGGCGCTGCCGCAGCCGCGGCGCTGTTCCCCGCCGTCGCGGTGGCGGATTCGAACGGCGTTTCCGAGGCCGTCGCGGCGTTCACGAAGGGCGCAAGGGCGCTGGAGGCCGGCCTGTCGCTGGAGGTGCCGGAGATTGCCGACAATGGCGGCGCGG
The DNA here is from genome assembly GCA_022821735.1 of Alphaproteobacteria bacterium. Classification (GTDB taxonomy): domain Bacteria; phylum Pseudomonadota; class Alphaproteobacteria; order Bin95; family Bin95; genus Bin95. The sequence continues at coordinate 2,498 of JAJECZ010000054.1, forward strand.
TGCCGGTCCGGGTCGCCGCGGAGGGCGCGAGGCGCATTGCGCTGTTCGCCGATGGGAACCCGTATCCCCGCGTCGCAACATTCTCTTTCGGCCCGTTGACGCCGCCCGCGGCCACCATCCGCATCCGCCTGGCCAGGAGCCAGAACGTCATCGCGGTGGCGGAGTTGGCGGACGGCACGTTTCGTAAGGCCACCCGACCGGTCTCGGT
>JAJECZ010000388.1 GCA_022821735.1 Alphaproteobacteria bacterium
CCGATGCCCTGCGCCTCGCACCAGTCCACCACGCCGTCGGCGGCGCGGAGGCCGAACAGGCTCGATCCGCAAAGCAGGACGGCATGGCAGGCCTCGTTCGGCGCCGCCGGGCCGAGCACGGCCGCCTCGCGCGTACCGGGCGCGCCGCCGCGCACCGCAATCCCGCCGACGGTTCCCGCCGGGGGCAGGACTACGGTGCAGCCCGTGTGATGGACCGGGTCGGTCCACATCCCGACCCGCACGCCTTCGATCCCGAGCGCCATCGCGACCCTGTCTCCCGAAACGGTGTCCAATCCGATTCTGGACAGGATATCTTCGAGTCATGTCCTGAGAAGATACGTCCCGGTCGGGTTCGCATGGAAATGTTTGCGCTCCCTGCCGCAGGCCGAAAGGGGAGGAAAGGCGGTGCCCGGAACGGTTTCGTTCGTAATTTTGGAAAAAATACTATTTCTTGCTTGACAGGAGGAAAATTGTGTTAGAATGAGGGTGGAGGGAAGGCGGCTTCCGGGGCTGCCTTTCGCTTTTCTGCGCAGGAGAGCAGCTGGGGCCGAAAACCCCCGGCGGAGTGCGGGGGAGAGGTGCGTCCTTTGCCTCGCGCGCGCAATCAGGCGCGCGAACCGCGCCGGCGCCAACGCCCGCCCGCGCCTGCGCGCGATACGCGCGAAACAGGGACCCGCCGGGCGCCGGCGTAAACGGAACGGAATGGAACGGAACGCGATCGAGGAGCGACATGCGGAAACGGAGCGGCAAAGCACCGGCGAGGGGATACGGCCCATGACGGAACATGACATATCATGACATTCGGCAGCGTGTCCGCGGACGGGCGAGGCGGCGGGGGTGCGAGCCGTTACCGGGTTGCGCGTATCGGGCTATGCTGCCTGCGGACCGGCCCGTTGGAGGAGGACTATCGAGCCCATGCCCTATGCAACGACCAATGACGGAGTGCGCCTGTATTACGAGGAGGCGGGGACGGGGACCGCCGTGATTTTCGTGCACGAGTTCGCAGGCGACATGCGCTCCTGGGAGCCGCAGATGCGGCATTTCGCACACCGCTACCGGGTGCTGGCCTACAATGCCCGCGGCTACCCGCCCTCCGATGTGCCGGAGGAGCCGTCGAGCTACAGCCAGACGCGCGCCGCGGATGACATTGCGGCGGTCATGGACGCGGCCGGGATTTACCGCGCGCATATCTGCGGGCTCTCCAAGGGCGGGTTCGCCACGCTGCATTTCGGCTTCCGCCACCCGGACCGCGCGATCTCGCTCGTCGTGGCCGGCTGCGGCTACGGGGCCGAGCCCGACAAGCGCGCGCAGTTCAAGGCCGAGGCCGAGGCGACGGCGCAGCTGATCGAGCGCGACGGGATGGACGCCTTCGCCGACATCTACTCGAAGGGGCCGACCCGGGTGCAGTTCGAGAACAAGGACCCGCGCGGCTGGCGCGAGTTCCGCGACCAGCTTGCCGAACATTCGCAGGCGGGCGCGGCGGCCACCATGCGCGGCCTTCAGGCGCGGCGGCCTTCGCTCTACGACCTTACGGACGAGATGGCGGCGCTGCGCGTGCCGACGCTGGTGCTGACGGGCGACGAGGACTGGCCCTGCCTGCTGCCGGGCGTGCTGATGAAACAGACCATTCCCACGGCGGCGCTCTCGGTCATGGTGAATTGCGGCCATACCATCAATATCGAGGACCCGGACGAGTTCAACCGCATCTGCGGGGACTTCTTCGCCCAGGTCGATTCCGGCCGCTGGCCGGAGCGCGACCCGCGCGCGGTAACGGGCTCTATCCTCGGCGTCGAGGCGAAATAGGGCGCAAGGCGGGCGTTCACGGAGGATTCATGCCGGGACCTGACACGAGGTAAGCCGTGACAAGCCGGGAGTGGAGAAGAGGCGGCCTCCGGGGCCGCCTTTTCGATTCTGCAAAGCGAAGGAGCCGGAGAACCATGCCGGAAAAGGGTAGGAGACATGCGCCTGCGACAGGGATCGTCATGACATCGCATGACAAAACATGACATTTCATGACATCCCGCAGGATGTCCTCCCCGACGCGGTCCGGCGGGGCTCCGTCAGGTTCCGGGACGCCCTCCCGCGAGCCGATGCGTCAGGCCGCGGCGGCTTCCAGCGCGTCGAGCGGGGCCGTCGGCCGCACATTTGCAGGAAGCCGAAGTCCCAGCGGGCGCCCGGTGGCCGGGTCGCGGCCGTGGCGGCGGAAGAACGGCTCCGGCACGGCGCGCCCGTCCGGCACGGCGAGCCAGATCCGGTAGAGGTGGCGCTTCCGGCCCGGCAGTTCCTCATAGGCCGTCCGGGTGTGCAGCACGGCGAGATTGTCGATCCACTGGATGTCGCCCGGCTGGAAGTCCATGTCCAGGCGCAGGTCCCGTTCGGCTGCGGTCAACTCCAGCAGGTCCAGCGCTTCCACCTGCGCGCGCGTCAGGTCGGGCGCGCCGTCGTGCCGCGTGCAGGAATCGATGAACCGGCGCACCAGATTGACCGTCATGCGCCCGTCGGCCGCCTGCATGAAGACCGGCATCTCGTACCAGGGAAGCTGGCCTTCGAC
>JAJECZ010000537.1 GCA_022821735.1 Alphaproteobacteria bacterium
TCCTCGCTGCGGCGCGTCATCCATGCGGGCGCGCCCTGCGCCCCGGACGTCAAGCGGGCGATGATCGAGTGGTGGGGGCCGGTGCTGGTCGAATATTACGGCTCGACCGAGACCGGCATCCTGACCTGGTGCGATTCCGAACAATGGCTCGCTCGGCCCGGCACGGTCGGCCCGGCGATGCGGAACGCCGAGGTCGCGATCTTCGACGAGGACAAGCGCCGCCTCGGCCCCGGCGAGACGGGCGAGATCTACTGCCTGCACCGGGACCTCACGCCCTTCACCTACCACAACGACCCGGAAAAGCGCGCCGGCGTCGAGCATGACGGGCTCGTGACCAACGGCGATATGGGCTATCTGGACGAGGCGGGCTACCTGTTCCTGAACGACCGCCGCCGCGACATGATCATCTCGGGCGGCGTCAACATCTATCCGGCCGAGATCGAGGCGGCGCTGATCGAGTGCCCCGGCGTCAGCGACTGCGCCGTGTTCGGCGTGCCCGACGAGGAGTATGGCGAGCGGGTCGCGGCCGCCATCGAGCGCGAGCCCGGCAGCGACTGCGACGAGGCGGCGGTGGCCGCCTTCCTCACCGGGCGCATCGCGGGCTATAAGCACCCGCGGCTGGTCGTCTTCCACGACTCCCTGCCGCGCGAGGACACCGGCAAGATCTTCAAGCGCAAGCTCCGCGAGCCCTATTGGGAAGCGGCCGGGCGGCGCATCTGAGAGAAAGGCACCCGAACCCCATGTTCTATGCCGACCACCGCAAGCACGGCCTCCGGCACAGCCCCTTCAAGGCTCTGGTGGCGCCGCGCCCCATCGCCTGGGTCTCGTCGCTCAGCACCGGGGGCGTGGTCAATCTCGCGCCCTACAGCTTCTTCAACGCCATGGCGGACTCGCCGCCGATCATCGTCTTCGCGCCCAACAATCCGCGCCTCGGCGGCGGGCGCAAGGACACGCTGGAGAACATCGAGCAGACGGGCGAGTTCGTGGTGAACCTCTGCAACTGGGACCTGCGCCTGCCGATGAACGAAAGCTCGGCGCATGTGCCGCCGGACGTGGACGAGATCGAGCTTGCGGGCCTGACGGCCGCCCCCTCGGAGGTCGTGAAGCCGCCGCGCGTCGCGGAGGCCCCAGCCGCGCTCGAATGCGAGTTCCTGTTCCGCGTGCGCCTGCCGGGATCGAGCCCGAAGATCGAGAACAATGCCTGCTTCGGCAGGGTGGTCGGCGTCCATATCTCGGACGACATCATCGTGGACGGCATGGTGGACATGACCCGCTACCGCCCCATCGCGCGCTGCGGCTACATGGACTATGCGCTGGTCGAAAGCGTCTTCTCCATGGACCGCCCCGACGACAATCTCGAAGCCTGGGAAGCCCGCAGACGGCAGGAAGCGGCGGAGTAGCCGGGAACCGCTAACCCGCCATCGCCTCGGCAATCGCGGCCAACGCTTCCGTGGCGCGGGCGCCGTCGGGGCCGCCGGCCTGGGCCATGTCGGGGCGCCCGCCGCCGCCCTTGCCGCCGAGTTCGGCCGCGCCGAGGCGCACAAGGTCCACGGCGCTGAGCGAAGGCGCGAGGTCGTCGGTCACGCCCACCACGAGCGACGCCTTGCCGTCGTTCACGGCCGCGAGCGCCACCACGCCGCTGCCGATCTGCTGCTTCAGGTCGTCGGCGATGGCTTTCAGTTCCCTGGCCGGCACGTCCTCCAGCACCTGGCGGCTGAGGCGCCGGCCGCCGATCTCCTCGAAGGCCGGCCCCGCGCCGCCGGTCGCCGCCTTGCGGCGCAGCTCCGCGATCTCGCGCTCCATGCGCCGGCGCTCCTCCAGCAACTGCGCCACGCGCGCCGGCACCTCGCCGGGCGCGGTGCGGAGCTCCGCGGCCGCGGCGTCGAGCAGCCCCAGCCGCTCGGCGACATGGGCCGCCGCGCCCTCGCCGGTCAGCGCCTCGATGCGCCGCACGCCGGCGGAGAGCGCGGTCTCCTCGACGATGACGAACTGGCCGATATCGCCCGTCTGCGCCACATGCGTACCGCCGCAGAGCTCGACCGACCAGGACCGGTCCTCGCCGTCCGCGCCGCCCATCGTCACCACGCGCACCTCCTCGCCGTATTTCTCGCCGAAGAGCGCGAGCGCGCCGGCCTCGATGGCGTCGTCCGTGGCCATGAGGCGGGTGGACACCGGCGAGTTCAGCCGGACCCGCTCGTTCACCGCCGCGCCGACCGCCGCGATCTCGTCCGCCGCCATCGGCTTCGGGTGGGAGATGTCGAAGCGCAGCCGGTCGGGCGCCACCAGCGAGCCCTTCTGCGCGACATGGGCGCCGAGCGAATCCCGGAGCGCGCGGTGCAGCAGGTGGGTCGCGGAATGGTTGCGCCGGACCGCCGCGCGCCGCCCGCCGTCCACCCGGAGCTCGACCGCGTCGCCCACCGCCAGCGCGCCTTCCTGCAGCCGCGCGAGATGGACATGCAGGTCGCCGAGCTTCTTCTGCGTGTCGGTGACGGCGAGGACGGCGCCGCCCGGAACCGCCATGGCCCCGCTGTCGCCGACCTGGCCGCCGGACTCGCCGTAGAACGGCGTCTGGTTCGTGATAACCAGGACCTCGCCGCCGGCCTCGTCGAAGCGCTCGACCTCCTCGCCGCCCGCGACCAGCGCCAGCACTTCGGCTTCCGCCGCCAGCGTCTCGTAGCCGAGGAACTCCGTCGCGCCGAGGCGCTCGCGGAAATCGAACCAGAGCGTCTCGGCCGCCGCCTCGCCGGAGCCGGCCCAGGCCTTGCGGGCCTCGGCGCGCGCGCGCTCCATCTCCGCCTCGAAGCCGTCCTCGTCCACGCCGCGCCCGCGGCCCCTGAGCACGTCGCGCGTCAGGTCGAGCGGGAAGCCGTAAGTGTCGTAGAGCCGGAACGCGACCGCGCCCGGCAGCGCCTCGCCGTCGCCCAGCCCCGCTTCCGCCTCGTCGAGCAGCCGGAGGCCGCGCCCGAGCGTCTGCTTGAAGCGCTCTTCCTCCAGGCGAAGCGTCTCTGAAATGAGCGCGCCTGCCTGCCCGAGCTCCGGGAAGGCCCCGCCCATCTCGCGCACCAGCACCGGGGCGATCCGGTGCAAGAGCGGCTCGCGGCAGCCGATGATGTGCGCGTGGCGCATGGCGCGGCGCATGATCCGGCGCAGCACATAGCCCCGCCCTTCATTCGCCGGCAGCACGCCGTCGGCGATCAGGAAGCCCGAGGCGCGCAGATGGTCGGCGATCACCCGGTGCGAGACGGCGTGCGGGCCGTCCGCGTCCACGCCGGAGGCCTCGGCCGAGGCATGGATCAGCGCCTGCATCAGGTCGATGTCGTAATTGTCGTGCTTGCCCTGCAGCACGGCGGCGAGCCGCTCCAGCCCCATGCCGGTGTCGATGGAGGGGCTGGGCAGCGCAATGCGCTCCTCCGGCGTCACCTGCTCGAACTGCATGAAGACCAGGTTCCAGATCTCGATGAACCGGTCGCCGTCCTCGTCCGGACTGCCGGGTGGACCGCCGGGAATATGGTCGCCATGGTCGTAGAAGATTTCCGAGCAGGGGCCGCAGGGGCCGGTGTCGCCCATCGCCCAGAAATTGTCCGAGGTCGGGATGCGCAGGATGCGGCTCTCGGGCAGGCCGGCGATCTTCCGCCAGAGGCCCGCCGCCTCGTCATCCTCGGCATAGACGGTCACCAGCAGGCGGTCTTCCGGCAGGCCGTATTCGCGCGTCACCAGGTTCCAGGCGAGCTCGATGGCGAGGTCCTTGAAGTAGTCGCCGAAGGAGAAATTGCCCAGCATCTCGAAGAAGGTGTGGTGCCGGGCGGTGTAGCCGACATTCTCGAGGTCGTTGTGCTTGCCGCCGGCGCGCACGCATTTCTGCGAGGTGACGGCGCGGTTGTAGGACCGCCGCTCGCTGCCGGTGAAGACGTTCTTGAACTGCACCATGCCCGCATTGGTGAACATGAGCGTCGGGTCGTTGCGCGGCACTAGCGGGCCGGACGCCACGATCTCATGTCCGTGCCGGGCGAAATAATCCAGGAAGGCCGTGCGGATTTCGCTCGCGCTCGCCATGCGTCGCAGTCCTCCGGGGCGGGTTCGGGAAGGCCGGTTTGTATCGGCAGGCCCCGCGGCTGTCCACCGGCAGGGCGCAGGCGGCTCAGGCCGGGCGCGCGTCGCCGCCGGGGTCGCCCTTGATGCGGAACTCCGAGCGGCCGTAGCCGGCCGCCTCGGGAATGCGCATGATCCGCCCGCCCTCGATGAACTCGACCTCGGGCAGCACGGGGACCACCGCCGCGGCCTCCGCCGCGTCGCGGGCCTCGGCCACCGTCCGCGAGCGGCCGAGCTTTTCCATATTCAGCCGCGTCGGGAAGAGCACCGTGTAGCGCCCCTCCGCCTGCCCCTTCAGCAGCTCATCCCAGGAAATCCAGACCGAATCGACCGACTCGCGCCCGTCATGCGCCGCGGCCTGGGCGGGCGGCGCCCCGGCCAGGTAGAAATGCGTGTCGAAGCGCTTGGGCATGTGCTCGGGCGTGACCCAGTGGGCGAAGCGGGTGAGCGCGTCGGTCGCGAATTCAAGGTCTTCCGCCTCCGCCATCTCGGCCATGGCGGCGCGGTCCTGCTCCAGCGCCAGGCGCCATCGTTCCGCAATGGCCGCGAGCCGGTCCGGCGCCACATAGTCCTCGCTGCCCCTCTCGCGGGCGAGCAGCACGCCGGCTTCCTCGAACGCCTCGCGCACGCAGGCCGTCCGGATCGCCAGCGCGGCGTCGGAGAGTTCCTCCCCGCCGCGGCAGCGGGCGCGCAGCCGGGGATCGCGGTCCGCCTCCTCCACCTTGCCGCCGGGGAACACCAGCGCGCCGGTGGCGAAGTCGATGCGGTGGTGGCGCACCACCATGAAGACCTCGATGCCGCCCGGCCCGTCGCGGCCGAGCATGAGCGTGGCCGCGAGCCGGGGCCGGACGGGTTCGCCGGTCAATTCTCGCGGCCTTTCATCATGCGCACGGCCTTGTAGGTCACCACCGTCTCGCCGCGCTGGTTCACCACGTCGTTCCTCGTCGTCACGATGCCGCGATTGCCCTTGCTGGTGGCGCGCACATTCAGCACCTCCACCTCGACATGGATGGTGTCGCCGACATTGGTCGGGCCCAGCACCTTGAGCTCGGTCTCCAGCATGGCGAGCCCGGTATGCTGCATGGTGGACTGCACCAGCAGCCCCTCGGCGAAGGTGTAGCAGAGCGCGCCCGGCACCGGCCGCGCGCCGGCGATGGCGCCCTGGCCGGCATAGGTGGTGTCGGTGAAGATCATCTCCACCATGCCGCAGGCATTGATGAAGTTCACCAGGTCCGCTTCGGTCACGGTGCGGTTGATGGTGCGGAACCGCTCCCCGACCTCGAGTTCGTCCCAATGCAGGCCGAGGCCGACAGTACGCATGGATTCGATTTTCCTTTCGGTTTCGCTATCCGACGGCTGCGCCCGAGGCGAGCAGCGCGTCGATCTCCTCCGTCCCGATGCCGGCTTCCGCCAGCAGTTCGGCAGTGTGCTGGCCGAGGCGGGGCGGGTGATGGGCATAGACGTGGCCGCTGTTCCCGAAGCGCACCGGGAAGTCCGGCTGCACGATGGGCCCCTCGCTCGGATGCTCCATATGGCGGAAGAAGCCGACCGCCTTCAGGTGCGGGTCGTCGGCCAGGTCCTCCAGCGCGTTCACGCGCATATAGGGGATCTCCAGCCGTTCCAGCAGCTCGACCCATTCCTCCGTGGTGCGCGTCGCCAGGATTTCGCCGACGGTGACATAAAGCTGTTCGACATTCTCCGTGCGCGCGCCGAGGCCGGCGTAAAGCGGGTCGTCCGCGAGCTGCGGCCGGCCCACCGCCTCGACGAAGCGCCGCCACTGGCCGTCATTGTAGGGGAGCACGTTCAGGTGCCCGTCCGCCGTCGGGTAGGGCTTGCGCCAGCGGGCGAGCACGCGCGGATAGCCCATCGGCGCCAGCGGCGGGTCGAACACATGGCCGTAGAGATGTTCCATGGTGTTGAAATGCGCCATCGTCTCGAACATCGGCACCTCGACGAACTGGCCTTCCCCCGTCCGTTCCCGGTGCAGCAGCGCGGCCGTCACGGCCGAGGCCGCCATCAGCCCGCAGGTCTTGTCGGCGGCGACCATCGGCGTGAAACGCGGCTCGCCCGCGAGCGGCTCCATCAGCGCCGCCAGGCCGGAGCCGCCCTGGATGATGTCGTCATAGGCCGGCCGCCCGGCATAGGGTCCCGCCTCCGAGAAGCCGTGCAGCCCGACATAGACCATGCGCGGATTGCGCGCCCGCACCGCGTCCGGGCCGAAGCCGAGACGCTGTATCGCCTGCGGGCGGATCGAGTGGATGAACACGTCGGCCGTGTCCACCAGCCGCCAGAGCGCCCCGCGGGCGCCCTCATGCTTGAGGTCGAGGCAGATGCTGCGCTTGTTGCGGTTGCAGAGCAGGAAGAAGGCCGCCATGCCGGGATTGTGGCCCGGCCCGGTGGAGCGGGTCGTGTCGCCCGCGGGCGCCTCGATCTTCACCACGTCGGCGCCCATGTCCCCCAGCAGCATGGTGCAATAGGGGCCGAACAGCACCGAGGTGAGGTCGAGGACCCGGATGCCCTCCATCGGCGCGCTCACAACCCGTCCTCCCGCCCGGCGCCGGAATAGTCGAGCTCGAACCAGGACGGCCGCCCGAATGCCCAGGGGTCGCCCCAGAGCTGCTGGCCGCCGTCCACCGTCACCACCTCGCCGGTGATGAACTTGCCGGACGGCGCGGAGAGATAGGCGATGGCTTCCGCCACGTCCCACTCATCCCCGGCCCGCAGCATCGGATTGGACTGGGCGAAGGTGGCAGCGCCAGAGGCAGGGTAGCGGCCGAACGCCGTCGTCTCGCAGCAGCCGGGCGCCACGCAATTGATGCGGATGCCGAGCGGCGCCCACTCCACCGCCACCGTCTTGGAGAGATAGACCACGCCCGCGCGCGCCGCCGCCGTGTGCGCCACGCCGGGTATGCCGCGCCAGATATCCGCCACCACATTGACGATGGAGCCGCTCTCCTCCCGCTCACGCCAGAGGCGCGCGGCCGTCTGCATCATCCACCAGGTGCCATTCAGGTTGGTGTCGATGACCGCCCGCCATCCCTTGACCGAGAAGTCGATGGCGTCCTGCGCGAACTGGCCGCCGGCATTGTTGACGAGATGGTCGAGCCGGCCGTGCTCCTCGAACACGCGCCCGAGCAGCGCGCCCACGGCTTCCGGGTCGCGGATGTTGCAGACGGCCGCGTCCAGTCGGAGGCCGCGTTCCCCGAACTGCGCCTCCAGCGCGTTCAGCTTGGCCCGGTCGCGCCCGATGACGGTGACCCGGGCGCCGAGCCGCGCGAACAGGATCGCCGTCGCCTTGCCGAGCCCGCTGCCGCCGCCGGAGACCAGCGCCGTCTCGCCCTGGAACAGGTCGCCGCGATAGACCGTCGGCCAGTCGAACATGCTGTCGTCATGGCCGTATTCCGCCGGGCCGCCGGTCATGGCCCTCAGGCGGCCTCGAGTCCGAGCGCGTCCCTGACCTGGGCGTGGAAATGGGCGAGCGCCGGCTCATTGCGCCCGAAGGTGATGTGGCTCTGCGCCAGCGAGTGGAAGCCGCGCTGCATGTCCTCGCCCACGGGAAAGTCCTCGCCCTCGACGGTGCGCATCAGGAGGTCGAAATTATTGTCCCAGTGCCGGCGCGCGCTGTCGGTCAGCGGCGGCTCGGGCGTGTAGAGCGAAATCCGCATGTTGCAGCGGTCCGGGTCGCCCGGCGCCGGATAGACATGCCAGGTCTCGATATGGTCGCCCTGCACGAGGAACACCGTGTTGGGGAACAGCACATAGACGATCACCGTGTGGCGGATCACGTCCCAGTCGGCTTCCGCCTGTCCGCGCATTTCCTCGATGGTCCGGCGCGCGCCGGTCATGCGCAGGTGACGGCCCATCGCGTCGAAGGCGCAGAGATTGGTGTGGATGATCGGGTGGATCGTCTCAGTGTGCAGCGTCGAGAGGTGGTAGGTCTCGAGGAAGGTGTCCACCAGCAGCTTCCAGTTGAAGGACCGGCTGCGCTCGCGCGTCTCGTAATGGTGGTAGCCGGCCAGGCCGTAGGCGGCGAGGTCTCTCGTGACCGGCCCGAGATGCGCGTCGAGGTCGAGATCGCCGCCCGGCGTCGCCGAGGCCCAGATGACGCCGTCGCGTTCGACGCAGGGGATTTGGACGAGGCCGCTGGTTGCCTTCTCCACGCCGGAAAAGGACTGCTCGTCCGGGCGCGACAGCAGCTTGCCGTCCAGCCCGTAGGTCCAGGCGTGGTAGGGGCAGGAGAAGGCGGAGGCATGGCCGCAGCCCCGGGCGAGCTTGGCGCCGCGATGCCGGCAGACATTCAGGAAGCCGCGGAGGCTGCCGTCGCGCTGGCGGACGAACAGCATCGGATCGCCGGAATGGTCGTGGGCGAGGAAGTCTCCGGGCTCGGGCAACAGGCAGGAGAGGCCGATGGCAAGCGGCATGCGCCGGAAGAAGGCCTGTTGCTCCGAGGCGAGCTGGTCGCGGCAGGTGTAATCCTCCACGCCGAGGCGGAACACCTCGTCCGTCCGGTCGGTGGATTTCGCGTCGAGATGCGCAAGCAGCCTGTGCCCGATCCTGATCTGCTCGGCCCGTTCCATGACCCCTTTCCCCCTGCTTTTCCGGCGCGGCCGGAATGTGGCAGCCCCCGCGCCGCCGCGCAACCGGCCCGGGCGGTCAGCCGCGTCCGCCAGGCGCGGACAGCAGCGCCAGCGCCTCTCCCGCGCCATCGGCGAAGGCGGTGTTTTCCAGCAGGTCCGGCGAGACGAAACCCGCGCGCTCCATCTCCGAGAGCAGGTGCGAGAGCGGCGACCAGAAAGCGCGGTCCACCAGGATGACCGGCTTGCGGTGCAGGTCGAGGCTGATCCAGGACAGCGCTTCGGCAACCTCGTCAAGCGTGCCGATGCCGCCGGGCAGGACGAGGAAGGCGTCGGAGCGGGCATGCATCTCCGCCTTGCGTTCGTGCATGGACGGGGTCACCACGAGCTCCGTCAGGCCCGAATGCATCACTTCCCGCTCATGCAGGAATTCGGGGATGACCCCTATGACCTCGCCGCCGGCCTCCAGCGCGGCGTCGGCGAGCACGCCCATCAGGCCCACATGCCCGCCGCCATAAACGGTGCGCAGCCCGGCTTCAGCGATGCGCCTGCCGGTCTCCTCCGCGAGCGCGCGGCGCTCCGGCCGGTTCCCGACCCTGGAACCGCAGAAGACGCAAACACTCTCGATCTTCGTCATGTCGAACCTTTCTTCGACGGGTAGCGCGGTCTATGTTGCCATCGTAACGAAACGGTAGCGTTCGTGGCCCGCATTATTCCCATAGCCATCGTCGGCTTGGCACTGGTCCTTTACGCCTTGTGGCGGGGCGCCTACCCCGACCTGTTCGAGGAGAGCGGGCAGCCGCCCGCGCAGACGGCGACGGTACCCGCCGAGACAGCGACAGAGCCCGCCGCGGAAGCTCCGGCCGCGACCGAAGCGCCGAAGGCGCCGGCGCCCGGACCCGAGGCGGCGCCGGGCAAGCTGCCGATCACGCCGCAACTCGACGTCGTGCGCATCGACAAGGACGGCGACACCGTGATTGCCGGCAAGGCCGAACCCGGCGCGTCGGTCACCATCGCCACCCAGGACCGGACCCTTGCCGTGGTCAAGGCCGACGACCACGGCAAATGGGTCGCTCTCCCGGAGAAGCCGCTGCCGGCGGGCGACCATGCGGTGACGATCGAAGCGACGGGCAAGGACGGCGATACGGAAGTCGGCGACAAGACGATCGTCGTGTCGATCCCGGAGGGGAACACGGGCGAGAAGCCGCTGGTGGTCGCGGTTCCCACCAGGGATTTCGGCGCGAGCGAGGTTCTCCAGCGGCCCGGGCCGCCTCCCGGCGCCGAGGAGCCGGCCGGCATTGGCCGCGAACCGCCTCCCGACGCCCCGGCCCCGCCCGACAAGCCGATTGTCGTGGCGGAGGTGCCGAAGGCGCCGGCGCAACCGGCCGGGACCGTCACTGCAGCGCCCGAGCCGCAACGGACGCAGACAGCGGACGAAGGTGCGACACAAAGCGGCGGGGCCGACAAGCCGGTCGCCGCGGCCGAGGCGCCTGCAACGCCCGCCGCACAGCCCGCGCAACCGGACAGGACCGCTGCGCGCGAGGACGAAGCCGGCAAACCGCCCTCGACGGTCGCGCAGGCGCCGGCGCCCGTGAAACAGGCCGCTCCGTCGGCCGGCCCCGCCGCACCGTCTGCACAGCGGCAGGCGACTGCCGCGACGAGCGGCAAGAGAGTGCCGGAGGACAAGCCCGGCGGCGAAGCTCCCGCGACCGTCGCGGAAGTACCCGCGAAGCCGGCGGTGGACAAGACCGCGCCCAAGGCGGACAAGCCGGACGAACCTGCCCCTACCGTCGCGCAAGCGCCCGCCAAGCCGGCAGCGGACAAGGCCGCGCCCAGGGACGGAAAGTCCGACGAAACCCCTTCGACCGTGGCCGAAAAGGTGGCGAAACCGGTCGTGAACAAGATCGCGCCCGGGGACGGAAAGTCCGGTGAAACCCCGGCGACTGTGGCGGAAACGGTGGCGAAACCGGGCGTGGACAAGGCCGCACCCGGGGACGGAAAGTCCGGCGAAGCCCCTGTGACCGTGGCGGAAACGGTGGCGAAACCGGGCGTGAACAAGATCGCGCCCGGGAACGGAAAGTCCGGTGAAACCCCAGCGGCTGTGGCGGAAACGGTGGCGAAGCCGGGTGTGGACAAGGCCGCGCCCGGGGACGGAAAATCCGGCGAAGCCCCTGTGACCGTGGCCGAAAAGGTGGCGAAGCCGGGCGTGGACAGGGCCGCATCCGAGGGGGACAAGCCGGGCGAACCCGCCCCGACCGTCGCGCAAGCGCCCGCAAAGCCGGCGACGGACAAGGCCGCGCCCGGGGACGGAAAGTCCGGCGAAGCCCCTGCGCCTCTGGCCGAAAAGGTGGCGAAACCGGGTGTGGAAAAGGCTGCGCCCGGGGATGACAGGGCCGACAAGCCCTCCGCTGTCGCCGGAAAGACCGCCGACGGGTCCCGGCCGGCCGGCTCCCCTGGCCCGGCGGGCGAACGGGCGGAAAAGCCGCCTGCGGCGATTGCCAGGGCTCCCGACGCCCCGGCGCCATCCGGGACGGCCGCTCCGGCCGCCCCTGCCCCGGCCGCAACCGCCGGGCGACAGGCGGCGGCTCCGACGGCGGGCGCACCGTCGCCCGGCAGGACCGCAGCGGCGCCGGAACAGCAGCCGTCACCGGGCGGCGTCTCGGTTGATTCGGTCGATTACGACGACCGGGGCAATCTCGCGCTTGCGGGCAAGGCCGAGCCCGGATCGGTCGTCGAGCCGAAAATCGCGTCTGGGGACTCCGGCTCCGAGTCCCTGGGCGAGGCCCGGGCCGACGAGAAGGGTGCGTGGCGCCTGAAGGTCGAACGGCCGGTCGCGCCCGGCCGCTACGATCTCACCGTCGAGGAACGCGGCCCGGAAGGTACGCCGCGCTCGCGCATCCGCCTGCCGTTCGAGCGGGCGGACCCGATCACCGACTTCCCGGCGGGCGCGGTCGTTGTGGTCCAGCCCGGCAACAGCCTCTGGCGCATCGCCCGCAGGATCTACGGGCGCGGCGTCCGTTACACGGTCATCTACGCCGCGAACCGGACGCAGATCGGCAATCCCGACCTGATCTTCCCGGGACAGATCTTCTCGGTGCCGGAGAAGACGCAGGTGAACTGACGGGCCGCCGGCCCGGTCAGGCGGCTTCGCGCGCTGCCTCGCGCTCCTCGTCGGGATCGCGGTAGGCCATCTCGACATGGCGGGCGCAGTAGGAGTGCGGCGCCAGTGTCGGCGC
>JAJECZ010000174.1 GCA_022821735.1 Alphaproteobacteria bacterium
GGACAAGCTGCCAGACGCGCGTCAGCGCCGGCATGGACAGCGATTCGGCGAGTTTGCGACCGCGCACCCGCTCCGCTTCCGGCAGCGCGGCGTCCTCCGCCTCCGCGGGCACGACGCTCGCGCGGGTCAGCCGATGCACCAGTTCCGCCATATCCTGCAGCACGAGGCCCGGATCGGCGCCCGCCCGGTACATCTCGTCGAAGCGGGCGAGCGCGGCCGCCGGCTCGCCGCGCATCAACGCCTCGAACAGGTCGTAGATGTCCAGCCGGTCGGCCAGCCCCAGCATCTCGTTCACGGCATCCGCCGCGATCCTGCCGCCGTCAGCCTCCGCAATGGCCTGGTCCAGCATGGAGAGGCCGTCGCGCACCGAGCCGTCGGCGGCGCGCGCGATCCGCGCCAGCGCTTCCGGCTCGATCTCCGCGCCTTCCTTCGCGGCCACGCCCGCGAAATGCGCCTCCAGCATCCCGGCCGGAACCCGCCGCAGGTCGAAGCGCTGGCACCGTGAGAGCACCGTCACCGGAACCTTGCGGATCTCGGTCGTCGCGAAGATGAATTTCACATGCCCCGGCGGCTCCTCCAGCGTCTTCAGCAACGCATTGAAGGCCTGGCGCGAGAGCATGTGCACCTCGTCCACGATATAGACCTTGAAGCGCGCCGAGACCGGCCGGTAGCGCGCCGCCTCGATGATTTCGCGCACATCGTCCACGCCGGTATGCGAGGCCGCATCCATCTCGATGACATCGACATGGCGGTCGGCGGCAATCGCCGTGCAGGCCTCGCAGACGCCGCAGGGCTCCTCCGCCGGCCCGTCCCGGCTGCCGTCGGGGCCGAGGCAGTTGAGCGCGCGCGCCAGTATCCGCGCCGTGGTCGTCTTGCCGACGCCGCGCACGCCGGTAAGCATGAAGGCGTGCGCGATCCTGTCCGCCCGGATCGCGTTGGTGAGGATGCGCACCAGCGCTTCCTGGCCGATCAGGTCGGCGAAGGCGGCGGGCCGGTATTTGCGGGCCAGCACCCGGTAGGCGGCGGGAGTCTCGCTCATCGCGGGCAGTCTAGCCCATCGGCAGGCGCCCGTGGGAGCGCGCGAACTTTCGCAGGGGACAGCGGAGACCGGCTGGCGACCCGGACCGGAAACTCGTTACGGCTGCTTCCTTCCGGACCTGACCGGGTTGGCGAGGGGTCCGCCCGCCGCCGGCCTCCGCGGCTTCTATAGCAGCGCGGCCGCTCTCAGGCCAGCGAGAAGAAGGCTCCCAGCCGCTCCGCCGTCTCTTCCGGCATCTCTTCCGGCAGGAAGTGGCCGCAAGGCAAACCTTCGCCCTCCACGCGGTCCGCCCAGCGCCGCCAGGTTTCGAGCACCGAATCGCGCTTGTGCGGACGCCCCTTCGCGCCCCAGAGCGCCAGCAGCGGCGCGGCGATGCGCCGCCCCGCCTTCCGGTCGGCGGCGTCGAGCTCGCAGTCAATGGTGGCGCCGGCGCGGTAGTCGTCGCAGGTCGCGCGGATCGTTTCCGGGTCGCGGAAGGCGGCCAGATAGTCCGCCATCGCCGCCTCCGCGAAGCAGTCCATGCCCGACCAGCGCCCCGTCATGCTCTTCAGGAACCAGTCGGGATCGCGCCCGATCATGGTCTCCGGGAAGGGCGCGGGCTGGGCTAGGAAGAACCAGTGGAAGGAGTCCAGGCTTCCGCGTTGCCCCTGGCGCTCGAACTGCTCGAGCGTCGGCACGATGTCGAGCACGGCCAGGCGGATGACGCGCCCCGGATGGTCGAGCGCCAGGCGGTAGGCGACGCGCCCGCCCCGGTCGTGCCCGGCGAGGTGGAAGCGCTCATGGCCGAGCCGCTCCATGACGCGCACCATGTCGGCCGCCATGGCGCGCTTGGAATAGGCCCGGTTCTCCGCGTCGTTCGGCGGCTTGCCGCTACGCCCGTAACCGCGCATGTCGGGGCAGACCACGGTGAATCGCTCCGCCAGCCGGGGCGCGACCTCATGCCAGATGGCGTGGGTCTGCGGATAGCCGTGCAGCAGAAGGACGGGCGGGCCGCCGCCGCCGGTGCGCAGATGGATCTGGACTCCGTCGCCCTCGACCCGCCGCTCCTCGAAGCCGTCGAACATCGGTGAATTTCCAGCATGGACAAGGGGATGGTGGGTCCGACAAGACTTGAACTTGTGACCTCCGCCATGTCAAGACGGCGCTCTAACCGGCTGAGCTACGGACCCCCGAGGAAGGCGCGCACCCTAACGACTTGCGCACACGCGCGCAAGCCGGGCCACCCTCCGGCCGGGCAGGATACACTGTGCCGGCAGTTCATCCGGACCACGGATTGAACACGGGCACTCCGGTCTCGACGAAGTCGCTGGTATTGCGCGTGCAGACGGTCAGGGAGTGCACGCGGGCCGTTGCGGCGATGAACAGGTCCGGCTGGCTGAATGTTATTCCCTTCTCTTTTCCTCGCGCGACCATGCTCCTCCATTCCAGGATGACATCCTCATCAACATGCAGGATCCGGTCTGCGAACCAGGGCCTCAAGCTGCTTTCCAGCCAATGCTCAAGCTCGTTACGGAATGACTGGTCAGTCTGGACTGCAATTCCGTACCGGATTTCGGCGAGAGTCACGCTGCTCAAAAAAAGCAGATGTGCCGGCTGTGCGTCCGCCCAATCCTTCACGCGGCGTTCGGGGCGCGTCTTGCGAAGCTCCGATACGATATTGGTGTCGAGCAGCCACCCGGTCAAAAGTCGACCTCGCGTACCGGACTGCGCACTGCATCCCGGTCGAACTCGAGGCGATTCAGGGGAGACGACGACAGCAGCTCATGCAGTCCGGGCGATGCACTGAGTGCCTGGAGACTCCGGAACTCGTCGATGGAAAGAACTACAACCGTGTCCTTGCCGTACACGGTTACTTTTTGGGGCCGGCCCGACGCGGCCAGACGCACGACCTTGCTGAAGTGTGCCTTGGCATCCCCGAGGCCCCAGCCCGGAAGTGAAGCAGTGTCGAATTCGCTCATGTCTTGCCGCCGTGAATTTTATTTGACTAACTTGACCAAATTACCCGTTGAGCGAAACGGCGACAAGAACCGGTTTGCACCTAACCGCATTGTTCCTTTTCGCGCTATATGCTGCGTCCATGCGTTTGGATCGTCTCACCTGGCCCGAGGTCGGGGCCTATCTCGACCGGGCGGACGGCATCCTGCTGCCGGTCGGCTCGACGGAACAGCACGGGCCGAACGGGCCGCTCGGCACCGACGCCCTCTGCCCGGAAGCCGTGGCCGCGGGAGCGGCGGAGCGCCTCGGCGTGCTCGTTGCGCCCACGCTTGCGCTGGGGGTGGCGCCCTACCACATGGCCTTTCCGGGCACGATCACGCTCACGCCGGAGACCTTCCAGGCGGTGCTGCGGGAGACGATTGCCTCGCTCGCCCGGCACGGCTTCGCCCATGTCTATGTGCTGAACGGGCACGGCGGCAACCTCCCCTTCATCCGCGCCGTGCTGAATGAGTTGGAGGCGCCGCGCTGCAAGTTCCACAGCTGGTTCATCGGCCCGCGCGTGCGCGCGCTCGCCAAGGAGCTTTACGGCAAGGCCGAGGGGATGCACGCCACGCCGTCCGAGATCGCGCTCGCCTGGCACTATGCCCCGGAGACCCGGCGCGAAGGGGTGGCGATGACGCCGGAGCGCGCGCCCGGCGGCTTCGAAAAAGAGCCGGACGCCTTCCGGGCCCGGTTCCCGGACGGGCGCATCGGCTCCGAAGCCGCGCTCGCCCGCGCCGAGGACGGCGCCCGGCTGCTGGAAGCGGCCGTCGAGGACGTAATCGAGGACTACCGCGCCTTTACCGCGTAATCGTCCCTTCGGCCGCAAGCGCGGCGATCTCGGCCTCGTCGAAACCGGCCTCGGCCAGGATTTCGCCCGTCTGCTCGCCGACGGCCGGGGGCTGGCGGCGGAGGCCGAAATCGTGGGCGCCGATCTCGACGGGCAGGCGCGGCAGCCGCGTCGGCGGGCCGCCCGGAAGCTGCACCTCCAGCAGGCGGCCCTCATGGTTGAGCTGCGGGTCGTCGAACAGGTCCACCGGCTTCGCGACGGGCGAGAAGGGCACGGCGATCTCCTCCAGTATGGCGGTCATCTCGGCAAGCGTGCGCGCTTTTACGATGTCCGCGATGCGGGCGGCGATCCGG